>CAZKKP010000089.1:0-10841 GCA_964553295.1 uncultured Thermoanaerobaculia bacterium
GAGTCAACACGGGGGCGGCGGCAGGGGCAGCGGGTGGGGACAGCGGCGGGGGCCCGGGACGGGGGGTGCTATGATCTCGCGGTCGCCGGTTCAGCTTTCACCCGGCGACGGCGGTCCGAAGACGGAGGACCGCGTTCTCCCGGAGGAGTCATGTCGCGTATCAAGGTCGTCATCATGGGTGCGGCGGGACGGGACTTCCACAACTTCAACTGCCTGTTCCGCGACAACGAGCAGTACGAGGTCGTCTCGTTCACGGCGACCCAGATCCCGGACATCGAAGGTCGGACCTATCCGGCCGAGCTCGCCGGCTCGCTCTATCCCAAGGGGATCCCGATCCGCGCCGAGGAGGAGCTCGAGTCGATCATCCGCTCGGAGCATATCGACGAAGTGTGGTTCTCGTACTCGGACGTTTCCCACGTCTACGTCATGAACAGGGCCAGCCAGGTGATCGGATGGGGCGCCCACTTCGGCCTCTGCTCGGCGACCCGGACCATGATCCGCTCGACCAAACCGGTGGTGGCGATCACCGCGGTGCGCACCGGCGTCGGCAAGTCGCAGACCACGCGATATGTCTCGCGAATGCTCAAGGGAATGGGCAAGAAGGTGGTCGCCATCCGCCACCCGATGCCCTACGGCGACCTCGCGAAGCAGGCGTGCCAGCGCTTCGAGACCTATGAGGACCTCGACCGCCACCAGTGCACCATCGAGGAGCGCGAGGAGTACGAGCCGCACATCGACAACGGCTTCGTGGTCTACGCCGGCGTCGACTACGAGCGGATCCTGCGCGAGGCGGAGAAGGAGGCCGACGTCATCCTGTGGGACGGCGGCAACAACGACACGCCGTTCTACGCGCCGGACCTGCACATCACCCTGGTCGACCCGCACCGCGCCGGGCACGAGACGACCTATTACCCCGGAGAGACCAATCTGCGCATGTCGCATCTGTTGATCGTCAACAAGGTCGACACCGCCGACCCGGTCAAGGTCGAGGAGGTGCTCGATGCCTGCCGGCGGGCAAACCCCGGCGCCACGACCATCAAGTGCCGCTCGGTGATCACCATCGCCCAGCCGGAGCTGGTGGCGGGCAAGCGGGCCCTGGTGGTCGAGGACGGGCCCACCCTGACCCACGGCGGGATGACCTACGGCGCCGGTTGGTTCGCGGCGAAGCAGGCCGGCGCCGCCGAGATCGTCGACGCCCGGCCGTACGCCGTTGGGACCCTCAAGGAGACCTACGAGAAGTACCCGAACGCAGCCAGGATCGTGCCCGCCATGGGGTATGGCGATCAGCAGATCCAGGATCTCCAGGAGACCATCAACGCCACCCCGGCGGACGTGGTCGTCGAGGGGACCCCGATCGAGCTCAGGCGGATCCTGACGATCAACAAGCCGATCGCCAACGTCACCTACGAGCTCGAGGAGGTCGAGCCCGGGACGATCGAGGCGATGCTCCGTAAGGTGGTCGAACGCTGACCCTCTCGGCGCCTGAGGGCGCGGAGCGACGCGGGATGAGCGGGCGGTGCGCCAGCAGCGCGGAGTGCGTCTGATCCGGATGCTATGCTGAGAGGTGATGGCCACGGCCTCCTCAGCGCGCGAGCGGCATCTCCTGGTTCGGGCGGGGGACACGCGCGCGGCGCTTCCACTTGAGAGGGTTCGTCGGGTGCTGCGGAGCCTGGACGTGTATCCAGTTTCCGGCGGTCCCCCGGAGCTGCTCGGTCTCGGCGGATGGGGCGGCGAGCCTCTGGTCGTGCTCGACCTGCGGACCGTGCTCGAGGGTGGCGAGCCGACGACGTCGGCATCGCCGAGCGTGGTCGTGGTGTCGACCGGCAGCGACGACCACCCGGAGGTCGTCGCCCTGGCGGTGGACGAGGCCCTGAACGTGGTCGCGATCTCCCACGCCGATGTCACCGAGACGGAGGGAGCGGGGCCGGTGGGCGGCGAGGCCGAGCTCGACGGTCGGTTGGTGCGGATGGTCCGGGTCGATCGGCTCGGGAGCGGTATCGGGTGACCGCTCCCTCCTGGCTGGTGGTGCAACGGCACGGCTGCCGGTGGGCGATCCCCGGCACGGCCGTGCAGACCGTCGAGACGACCGCTGAGGCCCTCGTGGTCGCGGTGGTCGGGGGGCGGCTGCGGGCGGAGAAGGCACTCGGCCTGGCGTCCGGTCTCTGTGTGCGGGCGGCCGGGCCGGTGGCCCTGAGCGTGCTACCGCGAGGCAGCTGGGGGCTCGCGCTCGGTGCGGACGGCCCGGCGATCGTCATCGACCCGATCGACCCGCCACGCGAGCTGCGGGCCGAAGAGGAGCTGAGCGAATGACCGACAACGGCAGCGTCATCGTCTGGAAGCAGTGGTTGGGCCTCGGGTTCCTGGTGCTGTCGACGGCGGTGGGCGTGATTCTGCTCGAGCTCACGGCCGATGCGAGCGAGGGCTGGTTCGTGCGCGGCTACCAGGTGCTGGGCATCGCCCTGGTCGCCGGCTACGTGGTCTTCGTCACCCTTCCCCGGCGGCGGGCGGAGCAGCGGGAGGCGATCGTGAGGCGGGATCTCGCCGTCCGCGACACCGCGATCGGCTCGACCTTCGAGGAGCTCCGCCACGGCGATCTGGTCTCGCTGCTCGGGCCGGCCGAGCCGCTGCCCCTCGAGCTGAAGCGCATCATCGAGGCGGCGGCGCGTTCCCTCGGCAGTCTCGTCCAGCAGATCCAGACCTCGTCGGTCGAGGTCGCCAACTCGGCAATGACGGTCCGCGAGACTTCGGCCGAGCTGGCCTCCGGCTCGACTCAGCAGGCCGCGGCCGTGGTCGAGATCACCGCCACCACCGAGGAGCTGGCCCGGACCGCCGGGCAGATCGCGGTCAACGCTGCCGGCCAGGCGGACCTTGCGGCGCGCGCCGAGGCGGCGGGGACAGCGGGCGCCGATGCCCTCGAGGCGGCGGTCGCCGGCGTCGAGTCGGTACAGGAGCGGATCGAGGCGATCGCCAGCAGGGCCGACACTCTGGGCAACCGCTCCCGTGAGATCTACCAGGTGCTCGACCTGATCCGTGACATCGCCCAGGAGACGCACATCCTGTCGCTCAACGCCGCCATCGAGGCGGCGGCGGCGGGGGAGCACGGCGACCGGTTCTCGGTCGTGGCCGAGGAGGTGCGCCGTCTGGCGGAGCGCTCGCGGGAGTCGGTCGAGGCGGTTCGCCGCCTGCTCGAGGAGTTCACCGGCGCCATTCGAGGGGTGGTGGTGGCGACCGAGGAGGGCAGCAAGGCGGCCGCGCAGGTCCTCCAGCAGGCCCGCTCGACCACCGTCTCGGTGGATCACCTGCGCGCCGCGCTCGGCGAGACCGCCCGCACCGCCCGTGAGATCTCGCTGGCGACCCAGGAGCAGCGGACCGCCTCGGACCAGGTCGTCATGACTCTCAAGGAGGTGAGCGAGGTCATCCAGCGCATGGCCGAGGGGCTCAAGCAGCTCGCCGGCACCGCCGAGCGACTGAACGGAGTGGCCCTGAGCATCCAGCTGCTCACCCAGTCCTTCCGGATCGACTCCTCACACTCCCTCAAGCACCAGGTCGTCGCCTGGACCCGGAATCTCAAGGACGCGTCGGAGAACCTCGAGGCCATCGAGGGTTCGATGGCCGAAATCCTGCGCCGCTGCCCCTACCTGGAGATGGCCTATCTCGTCGACACCGAGGGAGTCATGGTGTGGTACGTGATCAACCCCGACCTGGTCGACGAAAGGCAGGGGGCGACCACGGTCGGCGTCGGCCGGAGCTATGCCGAACGCCCCTGGTTCCAGGCCGTGGCGCGCGAGGGTCGGACCACCGTGACTCCACTTTACGAGTCGCTGCTCACCGGCGATCGCTGCTTCACCATCGCGACGGCGGTGCGCGATCTCAGCGGGCGGGTGACGGGCACCCTCGGCGTGGACGTCAACGTGCGCAACTGGACGCGCATCTGAGCGGCCGGCCAGATGACCGGCGACCTCGACGATCTGCTGCCGCTGTTCCTCGCCGAGGCGCAGGACCGGCTGGAGCGCATCACCGAGCTCGCCGGACCGGTAGCCCTCGATCGCCACGCCGCCCAGCCGATGCGTCGGGAGCTTCACGCACTCAAGGGGGCCGCCCGGATGATGCGTCTCGCCGAGGTGTCCGAGCTCTGCCATCGCGCCGAGCAGCTGCTCGAGAACCAGAATGAGATCGATGCGGGCGAGTTCCAGCGGACCGTCGACCGGCTGGTGACCGCCGTGCAACGGGCGTCTGCCGGGGGGGCGACCTCGAGTCCAGCGGTCGGATCGCCCGCCCCGGCTGTGACCGAGGGGCCGGCAAGCCACGCCGAGCCCGCTCCCGCGACCGCGCCGGAGGGGGACGGTGTCCGGCTGCCGGTCCGCGATCTCGACGAGCTGTCGGACCGCAGCGCCCGACTGCGGATTCTCGCGGCGTCCGCCGGGGGCCAGGTGGAGCGGGTGTTCGAGCTCGCCAGGCTCGCCGAGCGCGGGGTGGGGGAGCGCCATCCGGAGCAGGTCCTGGCGACGCTCGCCACCTCGCTGCGCCAGATCGCCCTCGAGCTGGAGTCGGCCAACCTGCGCATGCAACGCCTGGCCGACCGTCAGCTCGACGCGCACATGCGCCTCCAGGTGCAGCCGTTGCGGCCCTTCCTGAACGGCCTGGCGCGGCACGCCCGCGAGCTCGGCGAGAACCTCGGCAAAGAGGTCGAGGTCGAGGTCGAGGCGGGGTCGAGCCAGCTCGACCGGCGCACGATCTCGGCGCTTCGGGAGGTCTTCCTGCACCTCGTGCGAAACGCCGTCGACCACGGCCTGGAGCCGGTCGAGGCCCGCCTCCGGGCGGGCAAGAAGCCAGTGGGTCAGCTCAGGCTCGAGGCGGCGCAGCAGGCGGATCGAGTGCGCATCACGGTCGCTGACGACGGCCGGGGCGTCGATCGCGATGCACTCGTCGCCCGAGCCCTCGAGCGCGGTCTCATCGAGCCGGCCCAGGTCGCGCACCTGCCCGCACAGGCCAGGCTCGAGCTGCTGTTGGGCGCCGGCCTGTCGACGCGCCCAGAGGCTTCGGAGATCTCCGGGCGCGGCATCGGCTTCGAGGCGGTGGTTGCCACGGTGCGCCGGGTCGGCGGCGACCTGTGGCTCGAGTCCGAATCCGGCGCCGGCACGACGGTGACCATCGAGGTGCCGGTGGCGCGTCGCGGCGAGCGGATCCTGGTGGTGCGAATGGGAGCGGCAACGGTGGCGCTTCCGGCGGCCGCCATACGTTCTTTCCGCCGACTTTCCGTGGGTGAGCTCGTCGAGGTGGGCGGGCGGTTCCTGGTGCGCGGCAACGGTGGCGCTCCGGTACCTGCCTGCGTCCTCCCGGTGGAAGGGGGCAACGGTCCTGATCCGCGGGCCCTGGTCGTCGAGCAGCAGCTCGGAGGCCGGGTGATCGCCGCGGTGGTGGACGAGGTCCTCGGCGAGCAGGAGGTGCTGCTGCGGCCGCTGCCGGCGGCGGCCGGGCTGTCCGGGCGTTACGAGGGCATCGCGATGCTCGCGACCGGCCGGCCGGTGGCCGTGCTGTCGCTCCGGGTTGCCGACATCGAGCGCACGGCCGCGGCTGCCGGGCAGGCGCGGGCGGTCCGACGCCAGCCGCTGCGGGTGCTGCTGGTCGACGACTCGCCGGTGACCCGGGAAATGGTGCGACGACTGCTCGAGGACGGAGGGTTCGTCGTCACCGCAGTCGGCTCGGCGGCCGAGGCCCTGACGCGGCTCGGGGAGTCTTCCTTCGACTGCCTGGTGACGGACATCGAGATGCCAGGCATGGACGGTCTCGCCCTGACTCGGCACCTCCGGGACACCCCGCAGTTCGGCGATCTCCCGGTGGTGGTGGTGTCGACCCGAGACCGACCGGCCGACCGCCTCGCCGGGCTCGAGGCGGGCGCGGACGCCTACCTGACCAAGCAGAGTCTCGAGGCGCGCGAGCTGATCGCCCTTGTCCGGAGAGTGGGGGGAGGCGCGTGATGACCCGCCGCTCGCGGGTGCTCGTGGTCGACGACTCGACGACGGTCCGGGCGGTGCTCCGGCGGGTGCTCTCCGCCGACGGCGACATCGAGGTGGTCGGGGAGTCGGCACGCGGGGACCACGCGGTGGCGGCCGCGGCAGAGCTGGAGCCCGACGCGATCGTCATGGACCTGGACCTGCCGGGCATGGACGGCTTGACGGCGAGTCGGGAGATCCTGCGCCGGCGGAACACGCCGATCGTCGTCGTGACCTCGGCCGACGGCGCCCATCGGCAGCGGGTCGCCGCGGCTTTCAAGAGCATCGCCTCGTCGGTGGTAACCGTCTTCGGCAAGCCGCAGGTGCCGGAGGACTGGCAGCCGTTGGGAGTGATCCTCCGGGAGACCGTGCGCGGGCTGGGGCAGACCGGCGCTCGCGCCGGCAGAACCGCGGCCGGCCCGGACGCCTCTCGGGACATCGCCCGCCGTCCGGTCGAGATCATAGCGGTGGCGGCCTCGACCGGCGGCCCGGTCGCGCTGCGCGAGATGCTGCTCGCCTTTCAGCGCCGCTGCCCGGCGCCGATCGTCATCGTGCAGCACATCGCAGACGGCTTCGAATGCGGGCTTGCAGAATGGCTCGCGGCGGAATCCGGTCTCGAGGTGGAGGTCGCTCGAGAGGGAGAGCGGCTACACGGCGGGATGGTCCGGCTCGCTCCGGCCGGCAGCCACCTTCGCGTCGCGGTGGGGCGGGTGCTGCGGCTCGACGGGGCGGAGCCTCCGGTCAAGAGCCACCGGCCTTCGGCGACAGTCCTCTTCCGCTCCCTCGACTGGATGGCGGCTCACCGCGTGGCGGGCGTCATCCTCACCGGCATGGGAGACGACGGAGTCGCAGGGCTCGCCGAGCTGCGCCAGCGCGGGGCGCTCACCTTCGCCCAGAGCGAGGCGACGTGCACGCTGTACGGCATGCCGCGGGCGGCATTCGAGCGTGGCGCCGCAGAGCACGTGCTCGCACCGGCCGAGATCGCCAGGGCAATCTCCCGCGCGAGCGCTGGGGGGGGTCGGTGACGCCGGTCGAACGGCTGGTCCGCCTCGTCGAGCAGGTCAGCGGCAATGTGCTCGGCACCTGCGACGCCGCGCGTTTCGAGAGGCTCGCCCGGGAGCGAGTCGCCGCCACGGGCCACACCAATCTGACGGCCTACGTGCGCTGGTTGGAGGCCGATCGAGGCAGCGGCGAGTGGCGACACCTGCTCAGCCTGATCACGGTGAACGAGTCCTACCTGTTCCGTGGGCACCAGCACTTTCGGGCGTTGTCCGAAGTGCTGTTGCCGGAGTTCGTCGATGGACGAACCGAGCGGCGGTTCCGCGTGTGGAGCGCCGGGTGCGCGCGCGGAGAAGAGGCGGCTTCTCTGGCCATCGTGCTCGCCGAGTGTCCGGGCCTGGTCGGCTGGGACTGGTCGATCCTGGCGAGCGACGTTGACGAGTCCGCCCTTGAGGAGGCGCGCACCGGCGTCTACGGGTCGCGCGCCGTGGCGAAGGTCCCGGCCGAGCTTCTCGCGCGGCACTTCGACCGGCTCGCGGACAACGGCTTCCGGCTCCACCGCGCGCTTCTCGACCGGATCGACTACCGCAGCCTGAACCTCGCCGATCCCCGCGACCTGCCGCTGCACGAGACCTTCGACCTCGTCTTTCTGCGCAACGTTCTGATCTACTTCCGACCCGAGACCCAGCGCCGGGTGATCTTGACGGTGAGCGAGCTGCTGGCCGTTGACGGCTACCTCTTCCTCGGGCCTTCCGAATCCCTGTGGCAGCTCGACACCGGCCTTCAGACCCGGGACCTGGGCGACTGCTTCTGCTACCGGCGGCCCGTTCCCGGCTTGGCCTCACCGCCGACGAGACCCGTGCCCGTCCCGGCCGGATGGAGCGAAGCGGCGGGGCCGCCGGTGTCGCCGGCACATCGGGCCCCAACCTCAGTGCCGGACGAGGGAGAGCTCGGGGCCGAGGTCGTCGAGGCCCTGGTGGCAGGGCGACTCGACGGCGAGGCCGGCGCCGCCGAGCTCGCCGCCCGAGCCGTCGACCGCTTCGCAGACAGCGCGCCGCTCAGGGCTCTTGAAGGTCTGGCGGCCGAAATGCGGGGGGCGTTCGACGCTGCACGGGGGTCTTACCGCGCGGCGCTCTACCTCGATCCGGCGCTGGTCCAGGTACGGCTGCTTCTCGCCCATCGGCTGGAGCAGGATGGCCGCCGGGAGCGGGCGTCGACCGAGCTGAGGACCATCCTCGAGACCATGCTCCGAGGCCAGCCACACCTGCTGCCGGGGTGGCGGGAGCTCGGTCTCGCCGATCCCACCGATCTCGAGCGACGCTGCCGCGATCTCCTGCGCTGAGCAAGAGCCCTCAGCCGACAGCTGACAGCCAGCAAGCTACCAGTCGACCTCCACCTTGCGCGGCTTGCCGCCGAAGCGCGACACCAGCACGCACCGGTTGCGCCGGCCGAAGTTGTACAGGTCGCGGGTGACCCGGACGTCCTCGCGGCAGTACTCCACGATGCGGTCGATCTCGCCGCGTCGCCACCACTCGAGAGCCTGTAAGCCGTCGGCGGACTTGCCCTCGCCGAGCGTGGGCATGGCGACGCTCTCGAGCTTCGGACGGAAGCCGAGGCGTTCCTCGAGGTCATACATCATGTCGAAGGTGGGAAGCCGGTGGAGATCGTGCTGGGTGTAGGCGCGCAGCACCTCGTAGTCGAAGCCCCGGATGTTGTAGCCGACCACCAGCTCGGCGGTGCGGAGCAGCTCGATGAGCTGATCGATGGTGTCCTCGGTGACCACCAGGAACTCGTCGTTGTCATACCGATAGGCCACACCGACCGAGACCCCGAGCCGGTCCATCCGGCTCCGGCCGCCGACCTCGTCGAACGAGCGCCGGGTCTCGAGATCGAACACCACGACCTTCCGGCCCGTTGGCACTTCACGGACCGGGTTCTCCTCGAAGAGACCCATCTGGCCGTTCCATAGCTCCACGGCGTACCCTCCTCTTACTCTTCGTGGCGCCGGAGTCTACCATCCGCCGGCTGCCGACGGGCCGGCGCGCCCGCTATACTCACGCTCGTGTCGGAGTTCCTGCCGCCCACCCAGCCCGAGCCGTCGAGCCCGGCCCCGCCGATCGAACTCGAGGTGTTCTCGGGACCTCTCGATCTCCTGTTGCACCTGATCCGCCGCGAGCAGCTGTCGATCTACGACATTCCCATCGCCAGAGTGTGCGACCAGTACCACGCCCACCTGGCGGCGATGGGGGAGCTCGACCTCGAGCTTGCGGGGGACTTCCTCTGGATGGCCTCGTGGCTGGTGCAGCTGAAGTCGCGGATGCTCCTGCCGAGGCCCGAGGAGGAGGGCGTCGATCCTCGCCTCGAGCTGGTCGAACGGCTCCTCGAGTACCGCCGGGTCAAGGCTGCAGCCGAAATGCTGTACGAGGCCGACACGCTGCGGCGCGCGATCTGGGTGGTCTCGGTTCAGCCGCCGCTGCCGCTGGCGGAGAACGAGATCGACTGGGAAGACGTCGACCTGCGCCTTCTTGCGCAAACCTACCTGGATGTCATGCAGAGGTTTCAGCTTTCGAATCCTGCGCCGCTGACGATCCTGCCGCTGCGCTTCGCGGTGCGCGACACCATGCGGGCCCTCTATGACAGGGTCCAGCATGAAGGGCTTCTGCCCCTCTTGCGCCACCTCCACTCGCGCGCTGACGCCGAGGAGGCGGTGGTCCTGGTCGTGGCCGCCCTCGAGCTGGTCCGCCTCGGCGGCATTGCCGCCGAGCAGCGGCGACCCTTCGCTGAGATCTACCTGCGGCCCGGCCAGGTCGTGCTGTCCCCGGAAGCTCTGGGAAACCTCGGGGTCAGTGGGGGAGTCGATGTCGCCTGAGGAGCTCCGCGCCTTCGTCGAGGCCGTCCTGCTCGTGGTGCGATCGCCGGTCAGCGCGCAGCAAATCGCGGATGCCGCCGGCGGCGACGGGGCGGACGTGGCCCGGATCGAGGCCCTGCTCGAGGAGCTGCGCTCGGCCTGGGAGCGGCCGGACAGCGGGCTTCGTGTCGAGAAGGTGGCTGGCGGCTGGCGGACGGTGACGCCCGCTTGGCTCGACCCGCTGCTCCGCGGGGTGCTCGGTATGCAGCAGCGGCAGCGGCTGTCCCAGGCGGCCCTCGAGGTGCTGGCGATCGTCGCACACCGGCAGCCGGTCACCCAACCGGAGATCAACTTCATTCGAGGCGCGAGCTCTGCGACGGTTCTGCGGACGCTGCTCGACCGCCGCCTGGTGCGGGTGGCGGGGCGCAAGAAGGTCGTCGGGAAGCCCTTTCTGTACCGGACCACCCGTGAGTTCCTGGTGCACTTCGGGCTGGACAGCCTGGACGAGCTTCCCGAGCCGGAGAGCCTGCTGGAACCGGAGGCGAGCAGCGTGGCCGACTCTCTTGCCACAAACTGACTTAGAACTTTTTATGTTTTTCAGGGCATATGAGAAGAGGGCAGGCGCGGGCCGACGCCGACCGCCCCGTCCGGCCAGGGCGGCACCCCCGGCCAGATCGCGGAGGCGACGTCGGTCGCCACCTGCTCCAGCCGCCGCTGGAGCGTGGTCATGGCCATCGTCCGGGTCGCATCCGCCCAGAACCCGCCCCCGATGGCGATGGTCGCCGCGGGCATCAGGCCGGTGAGCGAGAAGCTCGCCAGGCCGACGGCTGCGGCCGCCACGAGCACGCCCGCAGCGCCGCCGGCGTGGGCGTCGTGGGTGCGGGAGGGAAGACACTCCAGCCGGACGCAACCTTCGACGTGGCTGGTGGTCACGGTCAGCAGCAGCTCCTCTGTCAGCCCTCGCGTGATCAGCCCGTAGACCTGGGTGCGCCAGGGCAGCA
>CAZKKP010000090.1:0-10840 GCA_964553295.1 uncultured Thermoanaerobaculia bacterium
AGCGACCGGCTGGCGCCGCTGGCCGCGCGTCCGGCGGCGGTTGCCGCGCTGAGCGTGCTGCTCGCCGCGGGCGGCAGCACCATCGTGCTGGCGATCGGCGGCGGCGCCGTGGGGCGCGTCGAGTGGTCTCGAGCGGCCGATCAGCTCGCGCCTGCCCCGCCCGTGGACCGGGCGACCGTTCGTCGGCTGGCGCGCTTGAGGCCGCGCGGGGTGATTGTCGTCGTCGACAGCGCCCGGGGCCGGCTGCGGGTGGAGCGCGACGGCGTGGTTCTCCGGGACGCGGTCTGCTCTGCCGGTAGCGGAACCGTTCTGCGCGAGCCGGCCGGCGGCCGGGTCTGGGTGTTCGACACGCCGCTCGGCGAGCGGGGGGTCATCGGCAAGACCCGGAACCCGGTCTGGACCAAGCCCGACTGGGCCTTCATCGAGGAGGGCATGGAGCCGCCCACGAGCTGGCGGGAACGGGTCGACGACGTGTCCCTCGGCGACTACTCCCTCAGCCTCGGCGACGGCTACCTGATCCACGGCACGCTGTTTCAGACCCTGCTCGGTCAGCCCGTCACCCACGGTTGCATCCGACTGGGAGATGAGGATCTCGAGTATGTGTGGCGCACGGTTCCTGTGGGCGCTCGCGTCTACCTGTACTAGCCTGGCGCTGCTTGCGGCGCCCGCGGCGGCGGCGAGGCCCGACGCCGCGACGCTCGAGCTGGGCCTGGCGAGCAGCCGCGCCCTCTACCTGGTGGTCGACCCCGACTCCGGCCGGCTGTCGATTCGAGCCCGCGGCCTGGAGCTCGACGCAGTGACGATCACCCGGGTCGAGATCGCCTGGGGCGCCAGCTCGGCGCGCGCCGGCGCGCCGCCGACTCCGGGGCTCCCGGCGGTCTGGCGGCTGACCGAGGGCCCGGCCGAGGAGTGGCGTCGGGTCGTCGCTCCGGCGGCGCTGAGCAGGTACGACCGGGAGAGCGACGGCTCGACCGCGCCGTCGCCGACCCCCGCCTCCCCCCGCCCCGAGCGTTACGACCTGCCCACCGACGCCGGCTGGAGGCTGGCGATCGGCAGCTCGGCCTCCGGGTTGGTGGCGAGCGGGTTCTGGGCCCGGGTGGGTCGCGGCTGGAAGCGCCTCGTCGGCTCGCCGCCGCCGCCCATGCCGCCGACCCTGCTGCTCGTCGTCCACCCCGAGGACGCGCGCCGGCTGGTTCACCTCTTCCGGCCGGGCACCGCCGTCCTGGTTGCACGCGGCGCAGCGCCGGCCACCGCCGGGACGCCGAGCGGCCCGAGCGCCGGCCAGGCCGCGGCCTCGCCGCGATAGCGCACTCCCTCGAGGAAGAGGCCGGAGGCGGGGGCCGCGGGCTCCGGCGCCGGCAGGCTGCCGTCGAGCCAGCGCGGGACATCCGCGACCGCGGCGCGGCCAGCGCCGACAGCGACCAGGGCGCCGGTCATCCGGCGCACCTGGCCCCAGAGGAAGTGGCTGGCGACGAAGCGCAGCTGCACCAGGTCTCCGACCTCGGCGACCAGCACCTCGTCGACGACGACGACGGTGCTGCCGTCCGCCGAGTCGCGGCGGCTCAGCCGCCGGAAGTCGTGCCGCCCGACGAACGCCTGCGCGGCGCGACGCATGGCGGCGACGTCGACCGGCTCGCGCACCCACCAGGTGAAGCGCTTGCCGAAGGCCGAGCGGCGGCGGGCGATCTGGTAGCGGTAGCTGCGCACCACCGCGTCGTGCCGGGCGTGAAAGCGGGCCGGGGCCTCCCGCAGGTCGAGCACTGCGAGGTCCGCCGGCAGCCGCTCCTCGAGGCGGCGCAGCACTGCCCGGGGGTCGACCGGCCGGCGGCAGCTGAGCGACGCCACCTGGCCGAGGGCGTGCACGCCGGCGTCGGTCCTGCCGGCGCCGCGCAGGGTCAGCTCGCTGTCGCCGATGGCCTCGGCGAGCTCGGCGAGCAGCACCCCCTGCACCGTCCGTCCCTCGCGCTGGACCTGCCAGCCGTGGAACTTGGTCCCGTCATACTCGACGGTGAGTCGGTAGGAGGGCATGCCCCGTCACCTCCCGGGTTCGCGCCGCCGGAAGCTCTCCTTGCGGAGCCCGTGGCGGCGCATCCGTGCATAAAGTGACCGCGGGTCGATCCCGGCCCGCTCGGCGGTGCGCCCGACCCGGCCGCCGCACTGCTCGAGCAGCCCTCGCAGGTAGAACGGCTCGGCGGTGTCGAGCCCCCGCCGGCGGAAGCCCGCCAGGTCAAGCTCGAGCCAGTCTTTGGGGATCGCCATCGGCAGCGCGTCGGGTGGCTCGCCCTCGGTGGCGGCCGGCGTGGCACACCGGGTGATCGCCTCGGGCAGATCGGCCGGCGACACCACGGCGCCGGGACACAGCAGCACCGCCCGTTCCATCACGTTGATGAGCTCCCGGACGTTGCCCGGCCAGTCGTAGGCCTCGAGCGCCTCGAGGGTGTCCTGGCGGAGCTGCAGCCCGACGCGCCCGAGCTGCAGGCTGAAGCGCTCGAGATAGCCGTGGACCAGCGGCGCGACGTCCTCTCGCCGGCGGCGCAGCGGCGGCACCTCGAGGGTGACCACGCTCAGGCGGTAGTAAAGGTCCTCGCGGAAGCTCCGGTCGGCCCGCGCGGCGGCAAGGTCGCGGTTGGTCGCGGCGATCACCCGGACGTCGATCTCGAGCGGCCGCTCTGCCCCGAGCCGCTGGATCCGACGCTCCTGCAGCACCCGCAGCAGCTTGGTCTGGAGATGGGCCGGCATGTCCGCGATCTCGTCAAGGAACAGGGTGCCGCGGTGGGCCATCTCGAAGTGGCCTCGGTGCGCCCGCGCGGCTCCGGTGAAGGCCCCCTTCTCGTGGCCGAAGAGCTCGCTCTCCAGTAGAGACTCGGGCACCGCGGCGCAGTTGACCGCGACGAACGGGCCGTCGGTCCTCCCGGAGGCGCCGTGGACTGCCCGCGCCAGCCACTCCTTGCCGACGCCGGTCTCGCCGAGCACCAGCAGCGAGGCATCCGACCGAGCGACTCGGGCCGCGACCTCGAGCAGCCGGCGCATCTCCGCGCTGCGCGAGGAGAAGTCCTCCAGGCGCGGTTCCCCGGCCTGCTCGCTCACCGCCGTCCAACGCCTCGCCTCGCGACGCCTCGAGATCAGGGCCGCGAAGGTGTCGGCGAGCATCCGGTCCTCGAGCCGGCGGTTGAGCACCGCCAGACACCCGGCGGTGAGCAGTCGGGCCCGCTCGACCGGGTCCTCGTCCGACTGCAGCGCGATGATGTCCGGTCCGTCGGGCAGACGGCGGAGGGTGGAGACGAGCTCGGCGGTCGCCTCCGGGACCGCGTCGCGGCCCAGGACGAGGAGGTCGAAGCTGTCCCGGGACAGGGCTTCCCACATCCCGGCCGAGCCGACCGCCTCCTCGACCGCCACGCCGTCGCCGAGCAGTCCACGCAGCCGCCGTGCTTCGACCCGGTCCTCAGCCACGAGCAGCAGGCGAATCAGCATGAAGGTCGATTCCGATCGGATTCTAACACCCGATGTCTCGGAATTTCAACACCCGAAATAGTGCCACGACCCCCCTCGAACGACCACCCGGGGTGGCACCCCTCTTGCTGATCCGAGGTCGAGGAGTGACCTGCGATGGACGACGATCGCACCAGGGAGCCGGCGGCGGGGCCTCCTCGGCCGCCGAGAGTGCCGCAGCCGCGACGGCCCGAGCCGCCGCCGCCGATTGCGCCGCGCCCGCCGGGCCCGCTGCCCCGACGCTGACCACGCTCGTCCCGCTCCATCCGAGGAGACCCCATGAGCCGCCCGTCGAACCCGACTCCTGGCAGCACCGCCCCGCAAGGCGTCGTGCCGCCGCCCACCCACGGCGCCACGGTCCTGGGATGGCTGATCATCTGCTTCGCCGTCATCCCTCTCGCCATGGCCGGCAGCGGCGACGGCGCCTCGTGGGGCTTGGCAGGGCTGGTGATGGGCGCTTGCGGCGCCGGCCTCGTGGTCTGGGGACGGAGCGCCTCGCGTCGGCCGCGCTCTGAGGGTTGAGCCCTCCGGCGTCCGTTGCGCGGACTCAGGGGTCGGGGTTGGGGAACAGCGGGCAGGGGATGCCCGCGCGAGCCTGCGCCCCTTCCCGGGCTCGCGACCGACCTCGGCGTCAACGTCAACGGCTGCAGCAGCTTGAGCGCGGCGGGGACGGCTGCTCGTCCGCCGGCAGTCACGAGCTCGGCAGGGGCGTCAGCTTCCGGTCAGCCTACGGCCCTATCCGTCACAGCTCGTAGTGCGTGCGACGGCGATTCAGAAGCACCGCGGCGGTGGCCAGCGAAGCCAGAGACAGCAGCGCGATGAGCAGATTGCGATGGGACCTGCGCACACCGACCTCCCACGAGGCCCGCATCGGGGCGGGTCCTCACCCTGCAAACCAAGCAACTCCCATTCCATCTTCCCTCACAGGCCGCGGAGGATCCGCCGTACGATCGCCGGTCCCTCGTAGATGAACCCGGTGTAGACCTGGACGAGCACGGCGCCGGCGTCGACCTTCGCCCGGGCGTCGGCGGGTCCCATGACTCCGCCGACCGCGACGATCGGCAGGTCGCCGCCGGTGTGCTCGTGGATGCGGGCGACGATCCGGGTCGCAGCCTCGGTCAGGGCCGCCCCGGACAGCCCCCCCTCTTCGCCGGCCCGCGGGTGATGCTCGACGCCGGCCCGGGACAGGGTCGTGTTGGTCGCGATCACGCCGTCGAGGCCGGATCCCTGAATGCTGTCCACCGCCGTCCGGAGCTGGTCGTCGTCCAGGTCCGGGGCGATCTTGACGAGTACCGGGAGCCGTCGCCCGAGGCGGTCGGCGACCTCGTCCCGACGAGCCCGGACGCCGCCGAGCAGGCCGCCGAGGAAGGACGGCTCCTGGAGCCGGCGCAGGCCCGGGGTGTTGGGTGAGGAGATGTTCACCGCGAGGTAGTCGGCGAGGGGGCCGAAGACGTCGATCAGCTCCTCGTAGTCGTGCACCGCCTCCTCGAGAGGCGTGCTCTTCTGCTTGCCGATGTTGACCCCGAGCACCATGCCGAAGGGTCGCTCGCCGGCGTCGAGGCGGCTCGCCACCGCGGCCGCCCCGTCTCCCGGGAAGCCCATGCGGTTGACCAGCGACCGGTGTTCCGGCAGGCGGAAGACCCTGGGCCGCGGATTGCCGGGCTGGGGCGCCGGCGTGACCGTGCCGATCTCGACGTGGCCGAAGCCCAGGGCCGCCAGGCCGCGCCAGGCGCGGCCGTCCTTGTCCCAGCCGGCGGCCAGACCGACCCGGTTGGGGAACCTGAGCCCGAAGGCTTCGACGGGCTCGGCCTCAGTGGCCCGGAACCGGGCCGCCAGAGCCTGCCGCAGACCGGGCGTCGCGCCTGCGGCGGCGATCGCTTGAAGGGCGAGGCCGTGGGCGTGCTCGGGATCGAGCCGGAAGAGCAGGGCGCGCGTCGTCGAGTAGAGCATCGCCGTCTCCTACCAGATCATCCCCGCGACGACCTCGATCTGGGCCAGGGAGTCGGCGAACGGCAGATCCCCCGAGCAGGGGGCGGCGACCGCGCCGCCCGCCCGCTCGACCAGCTCGACCAGCCACTGCTGCTGCATGCGTCGCCAGTGGTCGATCGCGCCGCCGGCCTCGGGCACGGCGACGCAGAACGCCACATCGCCCAGGTCCACGCTGGTGAACTGCCCGGCGAGAACCACGACGCCGCCGTCGGTGGTGGTCAGGGTGCCGGTCTTCACGGTCACCGCCTTCGCCAGCGGCGGCCGCTGGAAGCGAGGGAACATCCGACGGGTCGGGCCGGGGTCGCAGCCGAGCAGCGGCAGCACTCGGTGGCTCGAGATCCCGGCCCTGGCCGCCGCCCCGTCGAGCTCCCAGATCAGGCGGACCGCCGCCCGCGCCGTCATCCGGTTGCGCCGCTCTCCCGAGGCGGTCGAAAGCTCGACACTCTCTCCCAGCCGCTCGCGGAGCACGCGCTCGAGGGCCTCGACCCCGCCCAGACCGTCGGCCAGGCGGACGATGTCGTTGTTCGAGTAAACGTTGAAGCGCTTGAGCAGCTCCGGCAGGGGCGCCGAACGGTGCTCGACGAGCGGCCGCAGCGCGGCCTCGGGCTCGAACCGAACACCGCCCTCGACGCGAACCCGAGGCGGCCGGGCCGGGTCGCGTCCCTGGCGGCCGGCAACCGCCTGCCAGGAGGCCCGCAGCGAGCTTCCCCAGCGGCCGGTGTCGAGGGCGTCGCGGAGCCGGGCGCCGGCGATCGGCCCTCGCAGCGCCGGATCGGCCACCCGCTTCTCCACCCCCTGCTCCCAGCCGACCCAGAGGGGGCCGCGCACCACCAGGTCGCCGGAAACCCGGCGCAGCCCCAGAGCCTCGAGCTCGAGGGCGACCAGCATCAGGTTCTCCACCTGGAGATCGGGGTCGCCGTCGGCGGCGACCACCAGGTCGCCCTCGACCAGGCCGGTGGCGGTGTCCCACTGCCCGCGCACGCCGAAGAGGGTGAGGAACCTGTGGTCGGCGCCGAGCTCCTCGAGGGCGAGTAGCGAGGTCCCGACCTTGACCACCGACGCCGGGTTGACCGGAGTGTCGGCGCCTCGCGACAGCAGTACGACGCCGTCCTTCGTCTCGGCGTGGAACAGCAGCCGGTCAACGTCTTGCGCCGCCGCCGGACCGGCGAGCGTCAGCATCGCAGCCGCCAGGCAGAGCCGGCTGTGCCGGCTCACGGCGCGCCATCCTTCCCGGGCAGCAGGCGGTCGGCGAGGGACGAGCGGAGCAGTCCCCCGGGGTCGAGCCGACCCTTCAGCTTCAGGAAGCGTTCGAGGGTTTCGCCGGGCAGGCTCGCCCGATAGAGCTCTCCGGGAAGGGCGGCGTCCTTGGCCGGGTAGAAGCGCCCTCCCGCGGCCACCACCGGCGCCGCCATGTCGCGGACCAGGTTCCAGAGCTCGCGACGGCGTCGCGGACGGACCGGGAAGTCGAGGGCGAGTGAGAAGCCGTCGACCGCGTGGCTGAGCAGGAAGTCGTCCGGCCGGTGCCTCTTGAGCACGGCGAGAAAGGACGGCTGACCGGCCCGCTGGCCGAGCTCGAGCTGGCGGGCGAACACCCTCTCCGCGTCCGCTGCAGGCACGAAGCTCTGGTGCTGGATCAGCCCCGCCGGTGCGTAGACCCGCTTCCACCCAGGGATGTAGTCGAGCAGGAAGGAGAATGCCGCGAGGGACTGGCGAACCACCGCCCCGTCGCCGACGGTGCTGCCGACAAGGTACTTGCCGAGGTTGACGAGGCGCATCCCGGGCCGGTTGGTCGCCGGCCGCAGCAGCCGCCACATCAGGGACGCCGGGACCACGCCGAGCAGCGTGTCCGGAAGGTCCTGGACCTCCAGGCGCAGGCTCTGCGCCGGGGCCGGGTCCTCCCCCGGCTCGAGGTGGCGGGCGAAGTGGATCAGGCCGCGCCCGAGCCGTCGCCCGCGGGCGAAGGTGTCGAGCCAGCCGACGACGTACTCCCACCGGTCCTTGGCCTCGTCGAGGGCCTCGAGCATCGCGCCGAGGTTCGGCGCCGACACCGCCTTGACCTCGAGCAGCCCGGAGTGCACCCGCTTGAGACCGAGCCGGGCGCGGACGATGACCCCGAGCTGACCGAAGCCGCCGATCACGGCGTGGAAGAGCTCGCGATCATGGTTCCGGTCGAGGGTGCGGACCTCGCCGGAGGGCAGCATCACGTCGAGCTCGCGGCAGTGCTCGCCCAGGGTGCCACGGGCCCAGTTGTTCTTGCCGTGCACGTTCATCGCCAGCGCGCCGCCGATCGTCGGCGCCATGGTGCCGGTCACCACCGCCGGCCACCAGCCGTCGCCGATGGCGAATCGCCAAAGCTGGCGGAGGGTCACCCCGGGCTCGACCTCGACCTCGCCGGCCTCGGGATCCCAGTCGAGGATGCGGCGCATGCGACCGAGGTCGAGCACCACCGACTCCGGCCGCAGGGCGGCGTCACCGTAGCTGCAGCCGGCGCCGCGAGGCACCACGCTCACACCGGCCCGGGCGGCGCCCCGGAGCACCTCGGCCGCCTGGGCCACGGTGCTCGGACGGTGGACGTAGCCGGCGGCGCCGACCGCCATGCCCCAGCCTTCGACCCACTCGAGCCGCTCCGGCGCCAGAACCGTCACACCCGGAGTCTCCGGAAGACGAAGGACGGGATCGAGCGCAGCACCAGGCTGACCAGACGCCACCGGGCCGGCACGTAGGCGACGGTGGCGCCGCGACGGGCCGCCCGCAGCACCAGCTCGGCGGCGCGCTCGGCGGAGATCAGCCAGAGGAGCCCGGACAGGCCCTCGGTCATCGCGGTGGCGACGAAGCCCGGCTTGATGGTCACCACCCGGACGCCATGTCGGGCGACCCGGTTGCGCAGCGCCTCGAGGTAGGTCGCGAGGGCGGCCTTGGAGGCGTTGTACACCGGGTTGGCGAAGCGGCCGCGGTCGCCGGCGATGGAGCCGACGCCTACGATGGTGCCCCGTCCGAGGCGGGCGAAGCGCTCCGCGACCGGGTTGAGCCAGGCGACGGCCCCGAGCAGGTTGACCTCGAGCATCTCGTGGTCGAGGGATGTGTCGTACTGGTCCTCAGCGACCCGGTGCATGATCCCTGTCGCAAAGACCACCAGGTCGAGGCCGCCGAGGTCGCGAGCAATCCGGGTCAGCAGCTCACCGACCTCGGTCGTCGCGCGCACGTCGTGGGGATAGGCGAGGGCCCGACCGGCGGCGGTTTCAGCCTCGATCTCGCGGCGAACCAGCTCCAGCCGCTCGGCCCGACGACCGACCAGCGCGACTCGCGCCCCGGCGGCTGCCAGCCGACGCGCGACCGCCTCGCCGATCCCCGACGAGGCGCCGATCACCAGGGCGTGCTCGAAGCTGGGCGCCATGTCTTCCCCTCTCCGGCGACCCCTGACCACCGGGGCCGCTGCCGGCTATCCTACCGCTGTCGGCGCCGTCCCGAACCGCAGGCCCTGCATCTCCTGCTCGACCCGAGCCTCGTAATCATCGCACGACACCTGCTCGGCGAGCCGGTCGGACACCGGCAGGACCATGGGGCAGGCAGGCCACCGATACGGCTCGCCGGCGACCTCGTCGAGCACCCGGCCCTCCGCGACCGACCGCGACGCCTCGGCGAGCGGCCGGCCCTCGAAGAGTCGCTCGAGAGCGCGGAAGGCGGCCTCGTGCTCGGGCTGGAGGAAGCGGACCACGTGGCGGCTCTGCGCGGCGACGTGATACGAGCTCGGCGCGAAGTAGATGCCGTCGACCGCCAGGATCTCCGCGACCATGACCAACCAGCCGAACACGTCCTTGAGCATCCGCAGGCCGGGGTGCTTCTGGCCGGGCAGCGGGCGGCGGTAGGGCCCGAAGTCGGCACGAGGGTTCTGCAGCAGCAGCCACTCGACCACCAGCACCGTCATCTGAGGGATCAGCCGTGAGCTGCGGCTGACCCGCAGCTCGACCAGCAGCTCGGCGCGGTCGGGCTCGGCGAAGATGCGCAGCGTGTGACCGATGCCGTTGCCCAGGTCGAGCGCGACCGTCGGGTGGGCGAAGCCGCGCACCCGGAGCTGGTCGAGGATGCCGCACCTCTCCAGCAGCAGCTCGATGCCGTGCGCCGAGAAGTAGCCGAGGAAGCGAGTCGAGCGGGCGACCCCGGGCAGGATGCCGGCGAGGTCCTCCTCGGTCAGCTTGAGGCTGAAGCTGTCCGGGTCGGAGGTCAGGGAGGCCGGGTCGAGGCTCGCGGTCAGGCGGCGCAGGGTGCGCAGGGTCAGCTCCTCGTTGAGCGGCGGTTCTACCGGCCGGCCGGTCAGCAGCCAGGTCAGGGTGCGACCGGTGTAGGTCCACGACCGGCCGCCGTAGCCGCCGCCGAGCAGCATCACCACCGGCACCGAGCGCTGGGGCCGGCGAAGCAGGTCGAACACCAGCTGGTCGCGACGCAGCATGCCGGCCGGGGTGATCTGCCAGTTGCCGAGGGAGTCGTCCGCCGCCGGGTCGGTGCCGGCCAGGAAGTAGACCAACTCGGGCTCGTGCTCCCGGATGACGTCGGGCAGGGTCTTGAGCAGGGTGCCGAGGTAGACCTCGTCGGTCACCTCGCTGCCCAGCGCGATCGCGGTCGAGGCCACCGCCGTGGTGTCGCTCCAGTGCTCGTTGTGGATCGAGTAGGTGTGCACCGTCGGGTCGTGGGCGAAGATCTGGCGGGTGCCGTTGCCGTCGTGGAGGTCCAGGTCGACGACCAGGATCCGCCCGCGGTAACCCCGTGAGCGCTGGCGGGCGATCGCGATGGCGACGTCGTTGAACAGGCAGAAGGCGAGGCCCGAGTCGCGCCGCGCGTGGTGCAGCCCGCCGCCGAGATTGCACGCCACACCGCGCGAGCGCAGGGCCAGGACGGTGGCGTACATGGTGCCGCCGACCATGAGGCGCTGCATCTCGACCACCGCCTCGAGATCCTCGTCGGCGACCGAGACGCCGAAGATGCGCTGTGCGGTCTCCGGCCGCTGCAGCGCCTCGAGATAAGCGGCGTCGTGCACCCGGAGCAGAGTGCGCAGGGCCGGCGGACGGGGTGCCGCGATGTCGCCGGGCTCGACCAGCCCCTCGTCGGCGAGGAAGCCGAGGATGCGCTCGGCGCGCCGGCGGTCGAGGGGCACCGCGCTGAGGCTCTTGGCGTAGCTCGAGTGGTAGACGAGCCGGACCGACCGCGAGCTCAGGCTGCGCCGGAACCGCCGCCAGCGGCGCCTGATCTCGCGCAGCACGCGCACCGGCAAGGTCCGTGAGACCGGCGCAACAGAGCCCGGCGGCGTCATGCTCGCGAGTATAGCGATCCCGGCACGCTGAGACCTGTGCGGGGACCGGGCCGAGGC
>CAZKKP010000091.1:0-10323 GCA_964553295.1 uncultured Thermoanaerobaculia bacterium
GCGGCGCTGATGGAGGCCCATGGCTACTCGGTGACGATGCTCAAGTTCGACCCCTACGTCAACGTCGACCCGGGGACGATGTCGCCGTTCCAGCATGGCGAGGTGTTCGTCACCGACGACGGCGCCGAGACCGACCTCGACCTGGGCCACTACGAGCGCTTCACCTCGGTCACCATGTCGCGCAAGAACAACTTCACCACCGGCAAGATCTACTCGTCGGTGATCGAGAAGGAGCGACGCGGCGACTATCTCGGCAAGACGGTTCAGGTGATCCCTCACATCACCGACGAGATCAAGGCCAACATCCGTGCTCTCGGCGGCGACGTGGACTTCGTGGTGGTGGAGATCGGGGGTACGGTCGGCGACATCGAGTCGCTGCCTTTCCTGGAGGCGATCCGCCAGCTCCGGTCGGAGAGCGACCGCGGCACCGTGCTCAACATCCACGTCACCCTGGTGCCGTACATCAAGGGCTCGGACGAGCTCAAGACCAAGCCTACCCAGCACTCGGTCAAGGAGCTGCTGCAGATCGGAATCCAGCCGGACATCCTGTTGTGCCGGGTCGACCGCGCGCTCGCGCCCGAGCTGCGAGCCAAGATCGCCCTGTTCTGCAACGTCGAGGCGCGCGCCGTGATCCCCGCCCAGGATGCCGAGACGATCTACCAGGTACCATTGAAGCTTGCCGCCGAGGGGCTCGACGAGATCGTGCTGGAGCGGCTCAACCTGCCCAAGGGGGCCCGCGACCTGAGCCGCTGGCGGCAGGTGATCGAGCGGATCGACAGCGCCCGGGACGAGGTCTCGGTGGGCATCGTGGGCAAGTACGTCGACCTCGCCGACTCTTACAAGTCGCTGAACGAGGCCCTCTTCCACGGCGGCCTGGCGAACGGCGTCAAGGTCAAGCAGGTGCTCATCGACTCCGAGAGCCTGGAGGGATCGGGTTACCCCGAGCAGCTCTTCGAGGTCGACTCGATCCTGGTCCCCGGAGGTTTCGGCAAGCGAGGGATCGAGGGCATGATCCGGGCGATCGAGTTCGCCCGCGGCCGCAAGGTGCCCTACTTCGGGATCTGCCTGGGCCTGCAGACCGCGGTGGTCGAGTTCGCCCGCAACGTCTGCGGGCTGTCGGCGGCGCACTCGACGGAGTTCGTCGGGGCGCCGCCCTACAAGGTGATCTACAAGATGCGCGAGCTCGTCGGGGTCGACCAGATGGGCGGCACCATGCGGCTCGGCAAGTACCCGTGCCGGCTGCGTCCGGGATCGCTGGCCTGGAAGGCCTACGGCGCCGACGAGGTCTGGGAGCGTCACCGCCACCGCTACGAGGTCAACCCGGAGTACGTGCCGCTGCTCGAGGAGAAGGGGATGGTGGTCTCGGGCAAGTCTCCCGACCGGATCTTCGTCGAGGTGCTCGAGCTACCCGACCACCCGTGGTTCCTCGCCTGCCAGTTCCACCCCGAGTTCAAGTCCCGGCCGTACGACCCGCACCCGCTCTTCCGGTCGTTCATCGCCGCGGCGGTGGAGCACCGAGCCCGACGCCTGGCGGCTCACGACGCTGATCAGCCGGCCCCAGGGGAGGTTGCGGTCGCAGCGGCAGCAGTCGAACTGGCAACCTGACCACGTCGAAGGACGCTCGCTGCGACGCACCGGAGGAAGTGGGCTAGACTCACCGATCATGAGCGAGACGACGGTCAGGCTCCGCGACGGGATCGTGCTCGGCGGCGAGCGGCCGGTGCTGATCGCCGGCCCGTGCGTCATCGAGTCTCAGGACCTCATCCTCGAGGTGGCCGGGCGGCTGAGAGAACTCGCGGCCCGGCATGACGTGCCATATGTCTTCAAAGCCTCCTTCGACAAGGCCAACCGGTCCTCGCTGGCCAGCTTCCGCGGACCCGGGCTCGACGCCGGCCTCGAGATGCTGGCGCGGCTGAAGGCTGCTCTCGACGTTCCGGTGTTGACCGACGTACACGAGCCCGCTCAGGCGGCAGCCGCCGCAGAGGTGGCGGACGTGCTGCAGGTTCCGGCCTTCCTGTGCCGGCAGACCGACCTGCTGCTGGCCTGTGGTCGCACGGGCGCGGTCGTCAACGTCAAGAAGGGACAGTTCCTGGCTCCCGGCGACGTCGCCAACATCGTGGAGAAGGTCCGCTCGACGGGAAATCCACGGGTCTTCCTGACCGAACGGGGCACGTCCTTCGGCTATCACAACCTGGTGGTCGACATGCGCGGTCTGCCTGTGATGCGGCGGTTCGCGCCGGTGGTCTTCGACATCACCCACTCCCTCCAGCTGCCGGGTGGGCTCGGGCACGCGACAGGCGGCGCGCGGGAGTTTCACCCGCACCTGGCCCGCGCGGCCGCGGCGGCGGGGGTCGACGGTTTCTTCGTCGAGGTCCACCCGGATCCGTCGAAGGCCCTGTCCGACGCCACCACCCAGCTCGGCTTCGAGGAGCTCGAGCGACTGTTGCCGCAGCTGGTCGCCCTCGACCGGATCCGCCGGGAGGGCGAGCCGTGAGCCTCGATGTCGCTCGCCAGGTGCTGCTTGCCGAGGCCGAGGCGATCCAGGGTCTGGTTGACCGCATCGGCGAGGACTTCCTCCGCGCCGTCGACCTGGTGGTCGAATGCTCCGGGCGGGTGGTGTGGACCGGCATGGGCAAGTCCGGGATCATCGGCACCAAGCTGGCGGCGACCATGCGCTCGACCGGGACCTCGGCGATGTTCCTGCACCCGGCCGAGGCGATCCACGGCGATCTCGGGCTCGTCCAGCAGGGGGATCTGGTGGTCGCCATCTCCAACTCCGGCGAGACCGAGGAGATCCTGCGCCTGCTCGAGTTCCTGAAGCGCCTCGGCATCCCGCTGATCGCCATGACCTCGCGGCCGGAGTCGCCCCTGGCCCGTGCTGCCGATGTCCATCTCGATCTCGGCGTGCGCCGCGAGGCCTGCCCGCTGAACCTCGCGCCGACCGCGTCGACAAGCGCCAGCCTCGCCCTCGGGGACGCCCTGTCGCTTGCGGTGTCGGTGCGTAAGGGATTTCGCGAGCAGGACTTCGCTCGACTGCATCCGGGTGGGAAGATCGGCCGCCGGTTCCTCAACGTCGGCGAGCTGATGCACGGCGGGGAGGCGATGCCGGTGGTCGCGCAGGACACGCCGCTGAAGGACGTGATCTACGAGATGAGCCGCAAGGGGCTCGGCATGACTACCGTCCAGGACGACGTCGGTCGGCTGCTCGGGGTGGTGACCGACGGCGACCTGCGCCGGCTCATGGAGCGCGATCCCGACCCCATGGCGCGCAACGCCGGTGAGGTCATGCACCACGGCGGCGTGACTATTGAAGCCTCCGAGCTTGCCACTGCGGCGCTCAGACTGCTCGAGGAGAAGCGGATCACCTCGTTGATGGTCGTCGACGCCGATCAGAAGGTGCTCGGCGTCCTGCACCTGCACGACCTCTGGGGCGTGGGCCTGTTCTGATGCCTCCTAGCGCTCCTCGTGGGGGCGGAAGGTGAGGGACTGGCGGTCCTTGTAGACGCCGGGGAAGCGCAACACCCGGTTGTGCATGACGACGTGCACGCCCGGCTCGAGGAGACGGGCGGCGAGGAGTGCCTCGGTGACGTTCTGCAGGGCGTCGGAGTCGCGGAACTCGTAGGGGCGCATGGCGCCGGTGAGGATCACCGGGTGGCGCAGCTCGACGAGCTCCCGGTGGAGCAGCTCGCCGGTCTTCGACAGGGTGTCGGTACCGTGCAGGATGACGACCGCGTCGGAGGTGGGCAGAACGGAGCGCACCGCCTGGAGGATCACCTGGCGGTCCTCCTCGGTGAGCTCGAGGGAGTCCTTGCTCATCACCACCTGGTGGCGGATGAAGACCTCGGGCAGCCGCAGCGTGGACAGGATCTCGTCGAGCACCGAGCGCGCATTCCGCAGGCTGCCGTCGAACTCGTTGTAGGTCTTGTCGATGGTCCCGCCGGTGGTGAGAATCGTCAGCTTCATAGCCCCTCCACGCGCCGCGAATCATACCGCCGTTGCCCCGGCCGGCGCTCACCCGAGGACCCGCCCCCGAGCCCGTCCACCCGGCACGCCGCCGCTAGATTCCAGCCCCTCCGCGCTACTCCCGGCCGAGAAGTCCTGGTACCATCGCCCACTCCGGAGGGTGGTGCGATGGTCCAGGCCGAAGGACGCAGATTCTCGTTCGACGACGTGTCGGCGCTGACGCCCGAGGTGCTCGAGACCTTTCCCTACGAGTATCCCGCGCGGGAGGCACTGGTCGAGATCTCGACCGACGAGTGGAGCTGCGTCTGCCCCTTCTCCGGTCTGCCCGACTTCGGCGCCCTGACCGTCCGCTACCTGCCGTCGGAGAGCTGCATCGAGCTGAAGTCGCTGAAGTACTACCTGACCAGCTTCCGCAGCGTCGGCATCTACCAGGAGCACGCCGCGAACCGGGTCCTCGAGGACCTCGCCGCTTGCTGCCGGCCGCGCTGGATGCAGGTGGTGCTCGACTACCGGCTGCGCGGCGGACTCCACACCGTCGTCACCGTCGAGCACGGCGCCCGAGGATGTTGACCGCGGTCGCGACCAGGATGACGGCGCCGCCGAGATTGGCCCAGTAGCCGGGGACCTCGCCGTGGGCGAGCCACGCCCAGAGTGGGCTGAGCACCGGTTCGGCAAGGAGAAGGAGGGAGGCTTCCAGGGCCGGTACCCCGTGCACGCCGCGGGTCAGCAGAGCGTAAGCGAGGCCGATCTGCACGACGCCGAGGAAGAGGATGTAAGTCCACGGAGAGGGAGGCGGCCACCGGAAGGGCCAGGGGCAGGGCGACGACACCGGCGATCACATTGCCGCAGGCGGCAGCCGCCACCGGGGTCTCGCCGCTGTGCCGGGCAGATCGGCCGAGGGCGCGGAGGCCCATGATCGTCAGCCCCCAGAAGAGGCCCGCGACGCCGCCCAGGAGGTTGCCGAGACCGGGGTCAGGAGCGGTCGTGCTCGGGGCGGTGTCACCGATCAGCAGCAGTCCCATGCCGACGGCCAGAGCCGCCATGAACAGGAGGTCGCGGCGTCCCAGGGTCTCGCGGAGCAGCCACGGCGAGAGGACCAGGATGTACAGCGGGGCGGTGCTCTGGAGGAAGATCGTGGCGGCGGCGGTGGTGAGCTTGTTGGCCAGGACGAAGAGGATCATGGTGACGGCGTAGGCGAGGCCGACAACGAGGGTGCGCGGGCGCCAGCCCTTCCGGGCGTCCCCGACCAGCAGCAGAAGCGCGGCGGCGGCAATCAGCGACCGGAACGAGGCGACCTGCCAGCCGGTCATGGAGCACGCCTTGATCACCGCGCCACCGGTGGAGAAGAGGGCGGCCGCGGCGAGGATCTCGAGACGGTGGATGAGTGGCGTGCGGTCGTCCGCCGACACGGGACCTCCCTGGTGGCCGAGTGGCGGCATTGTACCCGCCCACAGCGCCCGGCCGCGCCGTTTGGGCGGCCACGGAGGCTGTGCTAGCATCGTCGAGATGGGCGCGGAGGAGTCGCAACCGGAACGCCTTCCCTGATGGGAAGGTTTTTTGTGTCAAGATTTGACGGAGGTCGTCGGCCAGTCGGCGGTGGCCTCGAACCGCGGGAGGGTGAATGGCGGCACAGCGGAGTTCGGGCGGACGCCTGGTGCCGGTGCTCGACGGGGACGGGATGGAGCGGACGATCATCCGGATGGCGGCCGAGATCGTCGAGCGGGACGGCGAGGGGATCATGCTCATCGGTATCCACACCCGAGGGGTGCCCCTGGCCGACCGTCTGGCGAGGGCGATTGCCGAGGCGACCGGGCGCAAGGTACCGGTCGGGCGAATCGACATCTCGCTCTACCGGGACGACGTCGGTCCCTGGCGGCCGGCCCACCAGCAGCCGGTGCTCAAGCAGACCGTGTTGCCGGAGCCGATCGACGACGAGGTCCTGTACCTGGTGGACGACGTGCTCTTCACCGGCAGGACGGTGCGTTCGGCCCTCGACGCCCTGGTCGACTACGGACGGCCGCGCGCGGTGCGGTTGGTGGTTTTGATCGACCGCGGCCACCGGGAGCTGCCGATCGCCGCCGACGTGGTCGGCAAGGTGGTCCCGACGTCGCGCGTCGAGGACGTCCAGGTGCGGCTCACCGAGGTCGACGGCGCCGACGGGGTGTGGATCGGAAAGGAGGCGGACGATGCCCGTTGAGGCT
Source organism: uncultured Thermoanaerobaculia bacterium (assembly GCA_964553295.1). Classification (GTDB taxonomy): domain Bacteria; phylum Acidobacteriota; class Thermoanaerobaculia; order Thermoanaerobaculales; family Sulfomarinibacteraceae; genus CAZKKP01. Next base: position 6,165 of record CAZKKP010000091.1, read on the forward strand.
GCCACCGCCCTGTCGGGCAAGGACCTGGTCGGGATCGCGCCACTGACGCCCGGCGAGATCCAGCTCATCCTGGACACCGCCGAGGAGCTGCTCGAGGTGGCCCTGCGGCCGATCAAGAAGGTGCCGGCCCTGCGCGGCCAGACCGTGGTCAACCTCTTCATGGAGCCGTCGACCCGGACCCGCTTCTCCTTCGAGGTCGCGGAGAAGAGGCTGTCGGCGGACACCCTCAACTTCTCCGCCTCGACGTCGTCGGTGACCAAGGGCGAGACGCTGTTCGACACCGCCCGGAACCTCATGGCGATGGCGCCCGACTTCATCGTGATCCGCCATCCGAGCAGCGGGGCGCCCCACCGGTTGGCGAAGGTGGTGCCGGCGTCGATCATCAATGCCGGTGACGGGGTCAACGAGCACCCGACCCAGGCGCTGCTCGACGCCTTCACCATGCGGCGACACTTCGGCCGGCTCGAGGGCCTGAAGGTGGTCATCGCCGGAGACATCCGACACTCCCGGGTGGCGCGGTCGAACGCCTTCCTCCTCCGGCGCATGGGGGCCGAGGTGCGGTTCGTCGCACCGGCGACCTTGCAGCCACTGGAGGTCGAGAAGTTGGGCGTCGAGACCTTCGTGCGGCTCGAGCCGGCGCTGGAGGGTGCGGACGTCGTGATGATGCTGCGCATTCAACTCGAGCGCCAGAAGCGGATCAACCTCCCTTCGATGCGCGAGTACTTCGACTTCTTCGCGCTCACCCCCGAGCGCCTGGCGATGGCGCCCGACCATGCGTTGGTGATGCACCCGGGTCCGATGAACCGCGGGGTCGAGATCGACTCGGCGGTGGCCGACGGACCGCGCTCGGTGATCCTCGAGCAGGTCACCAACGGTGTCGCCGTGCGCATGGCCATTCTCTACCTGCTTGCCGGAGGACGCAGTGAGTCGCCTACTCATTCGTAACGGTCGCGTCGTCGATCCGTCCCAGGGCCTCGACCAGGGTATGGACCTGCTGCTCGAGGACGGCTGCGTCGCCGCCCTTGGGGAGCGCCTCGACGTGGCCAAGCGCACCCCGGTGTTCGATGCCGCCGGTCTGGTCGTCGCCCCTGGTTTCATCGATCTGCACGCACACCTGCGCGAGCCCGGCCTGGAGTACAAGGAGACCATCGAGAGCGGCTGCCGGGCGGCGGTGGCCGGGGGCTTCGCGGCGGTGTGCGCGATGCCCACCACCGAGCCGTGCAACGACGAGCCCTCGGTGACCCGTTTCGTGCGCAGCCGAGCGGCGAGTCTGGGCCTTGCCCGGGTCTACCCGATCGGCGCAGTCACCCGCGGCCGCGGGGGCGAGGAGTTGGCGGAGATCGGCGAGATGGTGCGGGAGGGCATCGTCGCGGTCTCAGAAGGCGGCAAGGCCATCGCCAGCGCGATGCTGATGCGGCGAGCGCTGGAGTATGCACGCAGCTTCGACATTCCGGTCGCGGTGCACGAGCAGGACCCGGACCTGGCGGAGGGCGGGGCGATGCACGAGGGCGAGGTCTCGACCCGCATCGGTCTACCCGGCATCCCGGCGGCGGCCGAGAGCGTGATGGTCGCGCGGGACATCCTGCTGGCTGAGCTGACCCGTGGTCGACTCCACCTGTGCCATCTGTCGACTCGCGCCGCCCTGGACCTGGTCCGGATGGCACGGCGCAAGGGGGTACCGGTCACCTGCGAGGTCGCGCCGCACCACTTCACCCTGACCGACGAGGACGTCGCCACCTCGAACTACGACCCGAACTTCAAGCTGGCGCCGCCTTTGCGCAGCGCCTCCGACCGCGAGGCGGTGTTGCAGGCGATCTATGACGGGACGGTGGACGCCATCGTCTCCGACCACGCGCCCCACCACTCCGACGAGAAGGAGCGGGACTTCGGCGACGCACCCTTCGGGGTGATCGGTCTCGAGACGGCGGTGAGCCTGGCGATCGACCGGCTGGTGCACGGCCGGGTGATCGGCCTGATGCAGCTGGTGCGGCTGCTCTCGACCGGTCCGGCGGAGGTCTACGGCCTGCCCGGCGGCAGCCTCAAGGTCGGCCAGCCGGCCGACGTGACCCTGCTCGAGCTGCGCACCCGGCGCATCGTCGACCCGAAGAAGTTCCGCTCGAAGTCCCGCAACACGCCCTTCTCAGGAATGGCGCTGCGCGGCGGCCCCGTCGCCACGGTGGTTGCCGGCAAGGTGGTGTGGAGGGCCGACTGAGACGGCTCGTGTATGGTATTCTCTCCGCCCGCGCGCGACGCCGCGTGAGACTGCGTGAGGCCTACCATGACCCAGCCATCCGACACCAGCACCGAGTTCGAGCAGGCGCTCCGTGAGGGGCTCGTGGCCGACGAGATCCGCGTCGGCGACGTGATCGAGGGCACGATTCTGGCGATCCACGGCGACGTGGCGCTGGTCGACATCAACGGCAAGTCCGAGGCCGTGCTGCCCCGCGAGGAGCTTGACGAGCTCGGTACCGGCGACCCGGTCGAGGTGGTGATCACCTCGATGGCGGACGAGGTGCGGGTGTCCCGTCGCCTGGCCATCGAGCAGAAGCTCAAGGAGAAGCTCGCGCAGGCAGTGGAGAGCGGCGAGCCCGTCGAGGGCAAGGTGGTCGGCCGCCGCAAGGGCGGCTTCGACGTCACCCTCGCGGGGGTTCGCGGCTTCTGCCCGATGTCCCAGATCGAAGAGGGCCGGTCCGAGGACTTCGACCGCCACCTCGGTCAGACCTACACCTTCAAGGTGCTCGAGTACGACCCGGAGGCCCGCAAGCTCGTGGTGTCACGGGCCGCGCACCTGCGCCAGGAGCGGGAGCGGCTGCGGGGCGCCGCCTGGGAGCGCCTCGAGGTCGGCGCGGTCGTCGAGGGGCGGGTGCGCTCCATCACCGACTTCGGCGCCTTCATCGACCTCGGCGGCGTCGACGGTCTCGTGCACGTCACCGAGCTCAGTCATCTGCGGGTCAGACATCCCGAGGACGTGCTTCAGCTCGAGCAGCAGGTCGCCGTCAAGGTCCTCGACCTGGACCGCGGCAAGGAGCGGATCTCCCTCAGCATGAAGGCGCTGACGCCGGATCCCTGGGGCGGCGTCGAGGAGCGCCACCCGGTGCGATCGGAGTTCGTCGGTCGGGTGGTGCGGAAGGCGCCCTTCGGCGCCTTCGTCGAGCTCGAGCCGGGCGTCGACGGGTTGCTCCACGTGAGCCAGCTGCCGCCAGGGCTGGAGCTCGGCGGCATCGAGGAGGGCCAGGAGCTCAAGGGCTGGGTGCGCGAGATCGACCTCGAGCACCAGCGCATCAGCCTCACCCTGCGACAGATGCCCGATCGCGATCCGTGGGAGCGCATCGGTATGCGCTACCAGGAGGGGCAGACGGTCGAGGGCACGGTGGAGAACGGCGCCGACTTCGGGGTTTTCGTGTCACTGGAGCCGGGCCTGAGCGCCCTCATCCCGGTGTCCGAGCTCGGGCTCGAGCGCGACGCGGACCCGCGCAGCGCCTTCAACCCGGGTGATCGGATCGGCGCCAAGGTGCTCTCGATCGACCCCGGGCGCCGGCGCATGAGCCTTTCGGTCAAGGCCTACCAGCGGGACCGCGAGCGCCAGGAGTACCAGCAGCACATGGAGTCCGGTGGTGAGGCCAAGCCGACTCTGACCGGCTTCGGGGCCCAGCTGATGGCCGCGCTGGACCGCAGGAAGTAGGGCGGAGCGCGCCCTCCGGCGGTGCTGGTGGCTCGCGACGGGGCCGGCGGCCCCCTCGCGCTGCTGGTGCCTCGTGTCCACGACCCTGCGGCGGCGCCACCCCCAGCGCTGCTCGACCTCCCGGGTCAGGGCGGCGAGGACCAGTGCTGTCGGGGCGAAGAGTTGACCGGTGCGGAGGATCCGAGGACAGGGGGCTGGAGGCGACGCCCGGATTCGAACCGGGGATAAGGGCTTTGCAGGCCCCTGCCTTACCACTTGGCCACGTCGCCCCAGGGACGGGGAGTTTATGTCAGCAGGCTGCGAGCGTCAAGGACCGGAAAGGAAGCGACCCGGCCTTGTGGCCGGGTCGATAGGTTCGGCAGTCTGGAGCGGGAGACGGGATTTGAACCCGCGACTTCAACCTTGGCAAGGTTGCACTCTACCACTGAGTTATTCCCGCCCGGCCCGAAGGCAAACCTTATTAGTAGCAGAGAGCCC
>CAZKKP010000091.1:10333-10820 GCA_964553295.1 uncultured Thermoanaerobaculia bacterium
AAAAAAACCGGTTTTTTTATTTTAGAAATTATGCCTTAAATATCTTGACGTTAGCTATCTTGCAAAAATCTTGAAAAACTTTGCAAAATAATCAACACCCGACCAGACCGTCAGCACCAGAGAAATATAAAAAATAATGATGCCGACATGGTGCATCGAGGCATAGAGAAAATCAAACTGCACGCCAAAAAACCAGTAGTATTCATAATGAAGCAACAAAATGACCAGAGCGATCATCTGGAAAATGGTCTTGTACTTCCCCAAAGGGCTGGCATCGATAACAATCCCCTCTGACGAGGCGATGGAGCGGATACCGGAAACGATAATATCGCGGGCAAGAATGATAAATACTGCCCAGGCCGGTACCCGATCCAGGGGGATCAGCATGATCAGGGCCGCCATAACGATCAGCTTGTCAGCCAGAGGATCAAGAAATTTCCCCAGCACCGTTACCACTTCCCATTTACGCGCTAGATAGCCATCCAGC
>CAZKKP010000092.1:0-4950 GCA_964553295.1 uncultured Thermoanaerobaculia bacterium
CGAGCAGGAAGGCACCTACCCGCTGCCGGAGGCCCAGCTCGACCGCTTCCTGTTCAAGGTCCTGGTCGGCTACCCGTCGGCTGATGAGGAGCGGCGGGTGCTCGAGCTCCACCTCGGCGAGCGCTTCCCCGAGCCGCGAGCGCTGGCGGAGTTCAGCGAGCTGGTCGAGCTCGAGCAGGTCGTGCGCGGGGTGTACCTGGACGAGAGGATCCGCGGCTACATCGTGTCTCTGGTCTCGGCGACCCGGCGGCCGGCCGAGGTCGGGCTCGGCGACCTGGTGCCGCTGATCGGCTTCGGCGCCTCGCCGCGAGCCTCCATCGCCCTGGCCGTCGGCGGTCGGGCGCTCGCCCTGGTCCGGGGCCGCGCCTACGTCACCCCCGAGGACGTCAAGGAGATCGCGCCGTCGGTGCTGCGCCATCGCCTCGTCCTGACCTACGAGGCGGAGGCCGAGGGGGCGACGGTCGAGGAGATCGTCGAGAGGGTGCTGCTCGCGGTGGAGGTTCCGTGACCTGGTCGCCCGGCGCCTGGCTCGGGCGCCCGCAGCCTCTGGACCCGGTCCAGGACGCAGGACCCCAGCTCCGAGCCCAGGTGCGGCGGCTGGGCATCCGCGCTCGACGGGCCATGGAGTCGGGTCTCACGGGTCAGTACCACAGCGCCTTCCGCGGGCTCGGGCTGGAGTTCGAGGAGGTCCGCGAGTACCGTTCCGGGGACGACATCCGGACCATCGACTGGAACGTCACGGCGCGGACCGGCGACCTTCACGTCAAGCGGTTCCGCGAGGAGCGCGACCTGACCACGCTGCTCGTGGTCGACCTGTCGGCCTCGACCCGCTTCGGCTCTGGGGTGATGACGGTGCACGACCTGATCGCCGAGGTGGCGAGCCTGTTCGCCCTGGCGGCGGCGCGCCGTGATCGCGTCGGCGCCATCCTGTTCGACGACCGGGTGCGCACCGTGATCCCGCCCCGCCACGGCTGGCGGCACGGCATGCGGGTGGTGCGCGAGGTCCTCGGCGCCGTGCCGGCCGGTCGCGGCACCGCGTTTGCCGAAGCGGTGCGGGCCGCCGGCCGGCTGCTCCGGCGCCGCGGCATCGTCGTGGCCATCGTCGACGCGACCTGCCCGATGCCGCGTCGCGAGCTTGCCGCACTCGGCGGCCGCCACGAGGTGGTCGTCGCCCGGGCGTCGGACCCGCTGCTCGGCCAGGTGCCGGGCGGCCTCCAGCTGCCCACCGTCGACCCCGAGAGGCGGCGACTGGCGGTCGCGGCCGGCCGGCGCGACCACCGGCCGGAGTCGCCGCCGGTCGGCATCGACGTGGTCGAGCTGGCCACCGACTCCGACTACCTGCCGGCCCTGCGGGCCCTCTTCGAGCGGCGGGAGCGACGACGTGCGCGGCGCTGAGTCGCTGCTCGTGGTGGCGCTCGGGGTCGCGGTCACGGCGGCGGCCGCCGAGGAGGCCCCGCCCCGGCTCGAGGTCTCCGTGCCCGCCGCCGCCGTGTCGGTCGGCGACCCGGTGGCGGTGCGTGCCCAGGTGCGCGACGCCGAGGGCTGGCTGCTCGGTGAGCTCGAGGTGGGCTGCTTGCCGAACGGCCCCTGGGAGGTGGTGGACGGCCCCCGAGCGGTGGCCGGCGCCCGGCCACCGGCCTGGCAGGTGGTGCTGGCGCCGATGGCCCTCGGCGAGCTCGAGCTGCCGGCGATGTCGGTGTCGGCGCGGCGTTCAGACGGTGAGGCCCTCGTCGTCGAGGGGGGCGCGACGGCGCCGGTCACCGTCGCCTCGGTGCTCGCCCCGGGTGGGCCGAACGAGCCGGCGCCGCTGCGCGACCCGGTCGGCGTCCGCGGGCTCCCCTGGGAGTGGTTGGCGCCGGCCGCGGTGTTGGCGATGCCGGTGCTCGCCGCAGTGGCGCTCTGGCTGCGTCGCCGCCGGCCGGCGGGGATCGGCGGCCGAGCCGAGCTGTCGCCGGCCGAAGAGCTTCGTCTCGCCCTGGGCGAGCTCGTCGAGCGCATCGGCCGACTTCCCGCCGACGGGTTGTGCGACGGTCTCTCGACCGCGCTGCGCCGATACCTGGAGCGGCGGACCGGCGAGCCGGCTCTGGAGATGACCTCCTTCGAGCTGCGCCGGCTCGGTCGGGCCCGGGGCTGGCCGGAGGAGGTCCGGAGGCCCCTGCAGCGGGCGCTCGACACCGCGGACAGCGTCCGCTTCGGTCGCCGGCCGGCCTCCCAGGCCCAGCTGCACGCCGCGGTCGAGGCCGGCGCGGCCGTTGCCGCCGCCCTCGAGCACCACCTGCGCCCGGCGGCCGACGAGGTGCCGGCAGCGGAGGCCCGCGCTTCATGATGCGCCTCGCCGAGCCCCTGTTCCTCGCCCTGATCGGCGCTGCCCTGGCGGCCGGCCTGCTGTGGGGGCTGCGCCGCCGCTGGCAGCGGTTTCCGCTGCCGACCGCGGCCGGGAACGGGGTCCGCCCTCGCCTGGTGGCGGCGACTACCGTCGCCGGGCTGCTGGCGGCGGCGGTGCTCGCGCCGCTGGCGGTCGCCCTCGCCCGACCCCAGGAGGTGCTGTCGCGGCAGCTCGAGCGCGCCGAGGGCGTCGACATCGTGATCGTCCTCGACGTCTCGGGCTCGATGGCCGCCCTCGACTTCCAGCCCACCGACCGCCTCGGCGTCGCCAAGGAGGTCATCGCCAGCTTCCTGGCCCGCCGTCCCGACGACCGGATCGGGCTGGTCGCCTTCGCCGGCGCCGCGGTGACCCTGTGCCCCTTGACCCTCGACCACGACGTCGTGGCGCGGGTCCTGGACGGGCTCACCTTCGACGCCTTGCCCGACGGCACCGCGATCGGCATGGGCCTGGGCACCGCCGTCAACCGGCTGCGCACCTCGAGCAGCGAGTCCAAGGTGGTGGTGCTGGTGACCGACGGCGACAACAACGCCGGTCAGCTCGACCCTTTGACCGCCGCCGACCTGGCGGCGGCGGCCGGGATCACGGTCCACACCGTGCTCGTCGGCCGAGGTGGCGAGGTGCCGATCCCCGTCACCCTGCGCGATCCCCGCACCGGCCGCGAGGTGCGGGAGATCCGCCAGGTCGAGATCGAGACCAACCCGGAACTCCTCGCCGAGATCGCCCGCCGCTCCGGCGGGACCTCCTTCGAGGCCCGCGACCCCGCGGCCCTGGCCCGGGTCTTCGCCGAGATCGACCGCCTGCAGAAGACCGAGTTCTCCTCGACGCGGCTGGTCCGCTACCGCGAGCGCTTCGAGCCCTGGGCGGCGTCCGCGCTGGCCCTGCTGCTCGTGGCGGTGGCCCTGGAGGGGCTCGCCGGGAGGACGCCGTGGTGACCTTCGGCGAGCCGGGGCGACTGTTGCTGCTGCTGCTGCCCGCCCTGGCCGCGGTGTTGGCGGGCTGGCGCCATCGGCGCCGCCTCCGCCAGCAGCGCGCCCTGGCCTCGCCGGCGGTGTGGGCGCGGCTGATGGGGGGTGCGCCGGCAACCGGCCTGGTTCGGCTGCTGCTGTGGTGCGGCGCGGCGGCGTGCCTGGTGCTGGCCCTGGCGCGGCCGCAGTGGGGAACGGCGCCGCACGAGGTGTCCTTCGAGACCCGCGACCTGGTGGTCGCGCTGGACGTGTCGGACTCGATGCGTTGCCCGGACCTCGCGCCGTCCCGGCTCGAGGCCAGTCTGCTGCTGCTGCGGCGAGCGCTGCCGGCGCTGGCCGGCAACCGCCTCGGGGTGGTGGTGTTCGCCGGCGAGGCCTACCCGCTGGTCCCTCTGACCACGGACCTCGACGCGGTCGCGATGTTCCTCGACGCGGTCGAGCCCGGCATGGTGGCGCTGCCCGGGTCGAACATCGAGCGGGCTGCCGCCGCGGCCCTCGAGCTCCTTCCCGGGGAGGGGGACGGTCGCGTCGTCGTGCTGCTGACCGACGGCGAGAACCTGCAGGGTGACCCCGCCGGCGCCGCCGAGCGACTCGCTCGGGCCGGGGTCGGCGTGCTCGCAGTGCTCGCCGGAACCGAGGGCGGTGGACCGATCCCGGTGCTCGACGAGGACGGCGCGGTCCGCTACAAGCGGGATCGGGAGGGGCGTCCGGTGGTGACTCGGGCCCAGCCGGAGGTGCTCGAGCAGATGGCGAACGCGGTCCGCGGCGAGATGCTGCGTCTCGAGGACATGAGCGAGCGCGATCTCGTGGCACACGTCGAGGGCCTGCGCACCCGCGAGCTCGAGGTCGAGCAGCGGCAGCGTCAGGTGGAACGGTTCCCGGTGCTGCTCGGGGCGGCGGCCGCGCTGTTGGTCATCGGGTTCGCGCTGCCCCCCTGGCGGCGGCTGGCGGTGGTGGCGCTCGCCGTCCTGGCCCTGGCGGCCGGAGCGCCGGCGGACGCCCAGGCGCCTGTCGCAGCCGGTGTGCCACCACCGGCCGCCATGGTCTCCGGCGACCCGGAGCGTGCCGCCCCGGCGGTCAACGTACCGTGGTGGCAGCGCTGGCTGCCGGGCGGCGATCGCCGGCTGGCGCGTCGGGCCATGGCCCACTGGCGGCAAGGCGACGCCGCAAAGGCGGCCGCCTCGTTCTCCGCTGCCGCCGCCCTCGACCCCGACGACGACCAGCTCGCCTTCGACCTCGGCACCGCCCTGGCGGCGGCCGGAGACCTCGAGGGTGCGATCGCGGGGCTGGACCGAGCCCAGGCGGCCGGCGTCCCCGGCGCGGCCTACAACGCCGGCACCGCCGCCCTCGGCCAAGGCCAGGCCGAGCAGGCGGTCGCCAGGCTTCGCCAGGCGCTGCTCGCCGAGCCCGGCGCCCCCGAGGTCAAGCGCAACTACGAGCTCGCCCTGCAGCTGCTCGAGCAGGAGCAGGAGCAACAGCAGCAAGAGCAACCTGACGGTGGCGAGCCGCCGCCACCGCAGGCCACCCCGAGCCCCTCCCCGTCGCCGCCGCCGGACGACCCGGGTGAGCCCCCTTTGACCCCGACCCCCGACCCCAGCG
>CAZKKP010000092.1:4960-10769 GCA_964553295.1 uncultured Thermoanaerobaculia bacterium
GGCCTGCTCGGCGCCCTCGAGCGCGCCGAGCGCGAGGCGCGGGACGCGATGCGCTCGCCCACCCCGCAGCCGGGGACCGTGGAGAAGGACTGGTGAGACCCCTGGGGTTGCTCGGCCTCGCGCTCCTGGCTGCCGCCGCGGCCCCGGCAGCGACCCTGGAGGTGCGCTTCGAGCCCGGCCGGTTCGGCGTCGAGGACGTGGCGGGGCTGGTCGTGCGCCTCGCCGACCCGCCCGCCGGCTCGGGCGACGCCGTCGAGGTCGAACTCGGCGCCCTCGACAACCTCGAGGTCGTCGGCGGGCCGTCGCGCGGTTCGGAGTTCCGCTTCGTCAACGGCGTTTCCTCCCAGTCGATCAGCTTCACCTACCGGGTCCGCGGGCTGGCCGCCGGCGTCGCGGCGGTCGGTCCGGTGTCGCTCAGGCTGGGCGACGAGGTGCTGAGCTCCGGCCGAATCACGGCGGAGATCGTCGAGGGCAGCGTCCTCGGCCGGGAGCGGTCGCGACCGCGGCCCTTCGACCCGTTCGCCGACATGCTCGGTCGCCCGCAGGCAGTCGAGGGGCGGCTGGCGCTGCGCCACCTGGTGTCCTCCCGCTCGGTGGTGCTCGGCGAGCCGGTGGTGGTCAGCGTCGTCCTCGACAGCACGGTCCCCGGTATCGAGGGCTTCGAGTGGGTCCAGCCGCCGAGCTACCCCGGGTGGTGGGCGCAGCGCGTCGACGTCTCGGACCGGCGGGAGCCGGAGGTGGTCGAGTTCGAGGGAAGGCCGGCGGCCCGCTACCTGGTCGACCGGCACGTCCTCATCCCGCTGCGCGGCGGCGAGCTGGGGCTGCCCGCGGCGACCGCGCGGATCGGCTTCCGCGGCCGCAGCCTGCTCGCCCCGCCCCAGGTCGTCGAGCGGACCACCGGTGAGGTAGCGGTCGCCGTGGCGGAGCGCCCGACTCCTCCGGGGGGCTTCTTCGGGGCGGTCGGCGCCCTCACCTACCGTCTCGAGGTCGAGCCCCTTCAGCTCGAGCTCGGCCAGCCGGTGCAGGTGACCATCACTCTGGAGGGCGACGGCAACCTGCCCCTGGTCGAGGCGCCGACGAGCTGGCCCCGCTGCGAGGGCTGCGAGCTGTACCCGCCCGAGGAGGACTCCGAGGTCGTCGTGCACGGCGCCGGGATCCGCGGCCGACGGCAGTGGCGCTCGACCCTGCTGCCCCGGGTCCCCGGAACCCTCGCCCTGTCGCCCGTGACCCTGGCGGTGTACGCACCGCGCGACGGGGGGTACCGTTCCTCCTCGTTCGACGGCCTGGTCCTCGAGGTGGCGCCGCCGCCGAGCACGAGCTCGACCCTTGCGCAGGACGGCCCTGAGACCGACCTCGGGGGGCCGCGGCAGGCCGAAGAGATCCCGGCGTCGTCCTCGGGACTGTCGCTGCCGTGGCTGTCGATCGTGGTAGCGCTGATGGCCGGCCTCGTCGTCGGCGGCGCCGTCACCGGGCTGATGGCGCGGCGACGGATCTCAAACCTGCCACCGCGGCGTCCCGGTCAGAGCCCCTCCGAGCGGGCGCGGGAGCTCCAGCTCACCCTCGAGCGGTGGTGGCTCGATGCCCGCGGTCGGCCCAGGGCCGACCAGCTGCGCCCCGAGATGGACGCCCTGCGGCGGGAGCTGGAGGCGGTGCGATTCGCGCCCGGCAGGGCAGACCACACCGACACGGTCGCGGACCTCGAGGACCGGTTGCGGCGGCTGCTCCGGCGCCCGTGACCCGGCGGTCTCGCCGGAGCTCGGCGACGGTGAGCGCCCCGGGTCCACGTTGCCCACCATGGCCCGCAACCGTCGCCGCGGGCTCGGCGTCCAGCCCCTTCCGAGCCTCTGCTACACTGCACCCATGGGCTTCCCAGAGGTCTATAGTCTTCCACAAGATGACCTTGAGCCCTTCCTCGACCGGCGGCGTTACGCGGCGTTCCCGCTGGTCCAGCTGCACGTCGAGTCCTTCCTGAGCGAGGTTCTCAGCAAGGCCAACGACTTCGTGCCTTCCGACGCGGGCTCGATCCTGATGGACCGTCCCTTCGACCGCGGTCCGACGCCGGAGAAGACCCGACTCCACTTCGTCGCCACCTTCGGCTCGACCGCCCGGGAGCTCCTCGGGGTCAGCCTCGACGCGGGCAGCGGAGTGGCCGGCCACGTCTACCGGACCGGCAAGCCGTACCTCATGGCCGACCCCCGGCAGGATCCCAACTTCTTCCCCAAGTTCGACGCCCAGCACGGCTTCCACACGCGCTGCGCGATCACCGTCCCGATCCGCATCGAGACGACGGTGTGCGGCGTGCTGCAGCTGGTCAACCGGCTCGACGGTGAGCCCTACTCGCAGCGCGACCTCGACCTGCTCGAGATCTTCGCGCGCTACACCTCGGTGTCCATCGAGAACCTGCTCGACGCCCAGCGCGCCAACGAGATGGCGCGCCGCGACGACCTCACCGGGCTGTTCAACGACCGTTTCTTCCACCATCGGCTGACCGAGGATCTGATCCGGGCGGACGTCACCGGCTCGACTGTCGCGCTGATCTTCCTCGACCTCGACAACTTCAAGAGCGTCAACGACACCCATGGTCACCTCGCGGGCTCGCAGGTGCTCAAGGAGTTCGGCTACCTGCTGCAGCAGACCGTGGTCGAGGAGCGCGTCACCCTGGCCCGGTACGGCGGCGACGAGTTCGTCGTCATCCTCCCCGGTCTCGACGCCGAGCGGGCGACGGCGGTCGCCGAGCGGATCCTCGAGGCGACGGTCCGGACCGCCTTCCTGCGCGGCAGCTTCTCCTGGTCCGAGGGACCGGTCGACTGGCGGCACTCCCTGTCCGCCTCGATCGGCGTGGCGGTCTACCCGGTGCACCTGCCGCGCAGCGGCACCACCGATCTGCGCAAGAACCTGCTGCTGCGGGCCGCCGACCAGGCGATGTACGCCGCCAAGGCCGAGGGCAAGGCCAGGGTCCGGCTGGCTTTGCCGCTGTCCCCAGGCCGGCAGGGACCGCTCTGAGCCACGAACCATGGGTCGCGGCGCCCCGGCCGCGTCCTCCCGATGTGCCACAGTGGCCGGCCTGCATTGGCCATCGCCGGAGGGAAACCTGGCAGGGGTTTTGCTGTTGTGACGAGGGAATCGCCGAGGCGAGCTCTCGACAGCTTCCCGGCCGAAGGAGAGAGTCCATGAGTTCCGAGCGCCAGAGAGTGTTTTCGGTGGCCGCCGTCGTGGTGGCGGCCGTCCTGTTCGGCATGGTGATTTCGGGTGGCCTCAACCTGACCCCTGACGTCCGCGCCGATCGTGCCGTCGAGGCGCAGCCCGGCAGCGCGGTGGCGGCGCCGGCCGGGCCGGACCCGATCTACACCCCACCCGACTTCGCGAGCCTCGCCGAGCGGGTGGTGCCGTCGGTGGTCTCGGTGTTCTCGACCGAGGTCCAGCGGCCGGACGACCGGCGCCAGCGCATGCCCCAAGACCTCTTCCACTTCTTCTCGCCGCGACCCGACCAGGAGGGCGACGTGGCGCCGCGCGAGCGGACGTCCTCGGGCTCCGGCTTCTTCATCTCGGCCGAGGGCGAGATCCTGACCAACAACCACGTGGTCGAGGGGGCCGACAAGATCCGCGTCCGACTCCATGACGACACCGAGCTGTCGGCCGAGATCGTCGGCCGCGACCCGGCCACCGACATCGCCCTGATCCGGGTGACCAACCCGGACCGGAGCTTTCCGTTCCTGCCCTTCGGCGACGACGGCAGGCTGCGGGTGGGCGAGTGGGTGATGGCGGTGGGCAACCCGCTCAACATGGAGCACACCGTCACCGTCGGGGTGGTGTCGGCCATGGGCCGGGCGCTGGGCATCTCCGACCGGTCCTTCGAGAGCTACATCCAGACCGACGCCGCGATCAACTTCGGCAACTCCGGCGGGCCGCTGGTCAACATCCGCGGCGAGGCCATCGGCGTCAACACCGCGATCAACGCCCGCGGCCAGAACCTCGGTTTCGCCGTGCCGGTGACCATCGCCGAGAAGATCCTGCCGCAGCTCAGGGAGAGCGGCCGGGTGGTGCGCGGCTATCTCGGCATCTCGGTGCGCAACCTCGACGAGGCCCGCCAGGAGGCCTTCAAGCTGAAGAGCCGCGACGGCGCCTTCGTCGAGCAGGTGGTGCCGGGTTTCGCGGCGGAGAAGGCCGGCATCAAGCACGGCGACGTCATCGTGTCGGTCGGCGGGGCGCCGGTCAAGGACACCCGCGACCTGATCGACACCGTGTCGGCGACGCCGCCGGGCGAGGTGGTCAGGCTGGGGGTCATCCGGGACGGCCGCCGGGTCGAGGTCAAGGCTACCCTCGACGAGCGCCTCCAGGACGGTGAGGAGACGGCCGTCGGGGAGCGCCGCGACAGCGGCGAGGACGCCATCGAGCGGCTCGGGGCCTCGGTCGCCGAGCTGAGCCCCCGCGTCCGCCAGCTCTACGGCCTCGACGACGAGGCCGAGGGCGTGGTGATCACCCGCGTCGAGCCCCTGTCGCCGGCGAGCGAGCAGAACCTGCTGCGCGGCGACCTCGTCACCGAGGCCAACGGCGAGCCGGTGGCCTCGATCCCGGAGCTGGTCGAGCAGATCCGCATGGTCGACTCGGGCGGCTATCTGCGGCTGTACGTCTACCGTCCCCGGGCCGGAGTCTCGTTCTTCGCCATCGTGAAGCTCGACTGAGGCGGTGGACCGGCTCGCGGCGCCCGTTGGGCGCCGAGCCGAGCGCGCTGTCGTCTCAGTTCGTGCCGCCCGGGGTGGGCGGGGTCGCTGCCGGCGGGTCGTTGATCGGCCCGAAGGTGCGCTCATAAAGCTGCAGGTTGTGCGACAGAGCGCGCAGCAGCTGCTTGGCCTGGAACGGGGTGGTGACGATCCGGGCGACGACCGGGATGTCCTGGCGGCCGGGCAGGGTGCGGCCGAAGTCCAGGAGCACCTCGGTGTAGTTGTGGGCGATACTGACGAAGTTCGCGTACTCGCCCAGCCCGATCGCCGGGTCGATCGTCAGGCGAGGCGCCGAGGGCGGCGGGGCATCTGCTGACATGGCGTTCCTCCTCGGGCCCGCGCGCGGTGTCGTCGCGGGCCTTCGTCCATGTTACGCCGCCTCGCCCACCGGCCGTGGCAGAATCCGGTCATGGACGGAGCCGGCGGGCGGCGGGGCCGGTTGCGGGTGATGCCGGCGCTGCGCTAGACTCCGGCGGATGCGTCGGGTGAGCGCCCTCGTGGTGATCGTGGTGGCGGTGGCGGCCGGTGGGCCGTCGGCGGGTCCCGACCTGGTCGAGCCGTCGGCGCTCAGGCCGGCCGCGGCCGCGGCGCGCCTGGAGGCCCTGCGCGGCCCGGCCAAGGTGGAGGCCCTGGTCGAAGCGGTGGTCGAGCAGCAGCGCGCGCTGCGCTCGTTGCGCGCCGAGTTCACCCAGACGACGGCGAGCGAGCTCCTGCTCGACCCCGTCGAGTCGGCCGGCAGCTTCCGCTTCCTCGCCCCGGACCGCGTCCGCTGGGACTACCGCGAGCCGGACCGGATGATCGTAGTCTTCGCCGACGACACCGTCACCACCTACCATCCCGACGAGAAGCGGGCCGAGCGGATCCGCATCGCGGCCGCCCACCGGCGTTTCGTCCAGGCGCTGGCCGGCACCCAACCGCTGGACGACCTGTCCTCCCAGTTCAGCATCACCCTGTCAGATCCCGGCCCGACCGGCCCCTACCGGCTCCTCCTGACGCCCACCCATCGCGCGCTCAAGCGCAAGCTCGAGACGGTCCGGCTCGAGGTCGACCGGCAGCTGCTGCTGCCGGTGGCGGTCGAGTACCGCTCG
>CAZKKP010000093.1:0-10620 GCA_964553295.1 uncultured Thermoanaerobaculia bacterium
CGGCCGCCATCCGGGCCGCGACCGGCTCGGAGTCGGCCCGGGACGGGCTCAGGAAGCTGGTCCGCGCCGACGATGTCGTCGGAGTCAAGCTCAACTGCCTGGCGGCGCCGCGGCTGTCACCTCGACCGTCCCTGGTCGAGGCCCTGGTCGAGCTGCTGGTCGAGGCCGGTGTCGGCCGGCACAACGTGATCCTCTTCGAGCGCTCGAGCCGCGAGCTTGCCCGCGCCGGCTTCGTCGCCGGCAGCGGCGCCGGCGCCCGGGTGGTGGGCACGGACAGGGACTGGGACCCGCGACCGAGTGAATCCGGGGCCATCGGCTCGTGCTTCGCCCGGCTGGTCTCGACCACCTGCACCGCGCTGGTGTCCTTCGGCGTCGTCAAGGACCATGACCTGGCCGGTGTGTCGGCCGGCATGAAGAACTTCTACGGCGTGATCCACAACCCGAACAAGTACCACGACTCCGGCTGTGATCCCTACGTCGCCGACATCGTCAACCACCCCTTCGTCCGCTCCAAGCTGCGCCTGACGGTGCTCGACGGAACCGTTGGCCAGTGCCACGGTGGGCCGGCCTTCGCCGCCGGCTGGACCTTCCCGCTGGCCACGGTGGCGGCGAGCACCGACCCGGTGGCGGCCGACCTGTGGGCCTGGCAGGTGATCGACGCCGAGAGAGTGCGCCGCGGCCTGCCGACGCTGGCGACCGCCGAGCGCTACGGCCTCGGCCTGGCCGACCCGGAGCGGCTCGAGAGGAGGAGGGCATGAGCCTCGACCGTCGACGGCTGATCGGGCTTGCCGCCTGCGGCGCCTGCGGCGCCGCCCTGGGCGCCGGGGCGACGGTCAGCGCGCCCCGTGCGGGAGGCCGCGTCGACCCCGACGAGCTGCCGGCCCGGGAGGCCTCGTGGTACCGCCGCCTCGAGGGGCTCAAGGCCGAGTGCCGGCTGTGCCCCCAGGGCTGCGTCGTGGCGGACATGGAGCGCGGCACCTGCGGCGTCCGGGAGAATCGTGGAGGGGCCTACTACACCCTGGTGCACTCGGTCGCCTGTACGGTGCACGTCGACCCCATCGAGAAGAAGCCCTTCTTCCACGTGCTGCCCGGCGAGCGCGCCCTGTCCTACGCCGCTCCGGGCTGCAACGTCGAGTGCAAGTTCTGTCAGAACTGGGAGATCTCCCAGTTTCGTCCGGAGCAGGTCGAGAGCCGCTTCCTGCCGCCCGAGAGCCTGGTCGAGGTCGCCCGCCGCCAGGGCGCCCGGCTGACCTCGGCGACCTACAGCGAGCCGGTGGTGTTCTGGGAGTACGTCCGGGACGCCGCCCGTGCGGCGAAGCAGGCCGGGCTGCGGCCGACCGTGGTGTCGAACGGCTACATCCTGCGCGAGCCCCTGCTCGAGGTGCTGCCCCTGCTCACCGCCTTCAAGGTCGACCTCAAGGCCTTCACCGAGGACTTCTACCGGCAGCAGGTCCGTGGTCGGCTGCAGCCGGTGCTCGAGGCCCTCGAGGCGATCCACGCCGCAGGCGTGTGGCTCGAGATCGTGGTGCTGCTGATTCCGACCCTCAACGACTCCTCGGCGGAGATCGAGGCCATGTGCGGCTGGATCGTCGAGCACCTGGGGTGCGACGTGCCGCTCCACTTCTCCCGTTTCCACCCGACCTACCGGCTGACCAACCTGCCGCCGACGCCGGTCACCACCCTGGAGCGGGCGGTCCGGATCGCCGACGCAGCCGGCCTGCACTTCGTCTACCTCGGCAACGTCCCTGGCCACCTCAGGGAGAGCACCGCCTGCCCGGGCTGCGGCGAGCTGCTGATCCGACGGGTCGGCTTCCAGGTCCTCGAGAACCGCCTCCAGGACGGCGCCTGCCCGAAGTGCCGGCGCCCGATCGCCGGCGTGTGGGTGTAGCATCAACGCATTGTCGTCACGGCTTTCGGTTGCCGGACTGGTCCACCTCGGAGTGGTCTACGTGGTCTGGGGCTCGACCTATCTCGCTATCCGGCTGGCGGTGCGCGACGGCGCCGGCTGGGGCCCGTTCTGGCTCGGGGCGACCCGGGTGGCGGTCGCCGGCCTCGGCCTGCTGGTCATCGCCGCCGTGCTCCGCCGGCGGATGTGGCCGACGCGCCGCGAGCTGGTCGTCATCGCCGTCAGCGGCGTCCTGATGTGGGTCGGCGGCAACGGCGGCGTCAACTGGGCGGAGCAGACCGTCGACTCCGGCCTTGTGGCGTTGATCGTCGGCACCATGCCGATGTGGGTGGCAGTCATGGAGGCCGTGCTCGACCGGCGACCGCCCAGCGGCATCCTGGCACTGTCCCTGGTGGTCGGCTTCTGCGGCCTGGTGGTTCTGACCCTGCCGTTGCTGCGGCAGGGAATGAGCGGCGACGTCGCCGGGGCGGCGGCGGTGATCGTTGGCACCATCGCCTGGGGCAGCGGCTCCCTGGTCCTTCGCCGCCGACCCCTCAGCCTGGCGCCCCGGGTCGCGGCCGGCTGGCAGCTGCTCGCCGGCGCGGCGGGCTTCTCGCTGGTGGCGCTGGCGATCGGCGAGCCGGCGCCGCAGCCGACGGCGGTCGCCTGGGCGGCCTGGGCCTACCTCGTGCTGTTCGGCTCGGTGATCGCCTTCACCTCCTACCTGACCGCGCTCCAGCTGCTGCCGACGGCGGTCGTCATGACCTACACCTACGTCAACCCGGTGATAGCGGTGGCGCTCGGGTGGCTGTTCGTCGGCGAGCCGATCACCGGCACGGCAGTCTGCGGAATGGCGCTCATCCTCGGCGGGGTGTGGGGTGTGTTCTTCGAGCGCACGCAGCGGATGAGTCCCCTCGCCGTTGGCGGGCCGGGTGATGGGTGATACTCTGTCGCGGCTGACCGGCGCCCACCGCCGAGATCCCGTGACCTGAAGGGCTGGATGATGCGATTTGACAACGTCTCGATTCTCGGTGTGGCGCACGTCGATGCCCCGCACGTGGTGACCTCGGCCCACCTCGAGTCCAGGCTGGCGCCGACCATGGAGCGGCTGGGCATGCGACCCGATCTGCTGCGCGAGCTCTCCGGGATCATGGAGCGGCGCTTCTGGGACAACGGCACCCAGCCGAGCGACGTCGCGACCGAGGCGGCGAAGCGCGCGCTCGCCGCGGCCGGCATCGAGCCGGCGCGCCTGGGCATCCTGATCAACACCTCGGTCTGCCGGGACTACATCGAGCCCTCCACCGCCTGTCTGGTCCACGGCAACCTCGGCCTGCCCGCGACCTGCATGAACTTCGACCTCGGCAACGCCTGCCTCGGCTTCGTCAACGGCATGGACATGGTCGGCAACATGATCGAGCGGGGCCAGGTCGACTACGGCATCGTCGTCGACGGCGAGTCGAGCCGGACGGTGACCGAGCGGACGGTCGAGCGGCTCCTTCAGCCGGAGGTCGACGAGCTGACCTTCAGGTCGAACTTCGCGAGCCTGACCCTGGGCTCGGGGGCGGCGGCGATGGTTCTCGGGCGGTCCGACCGGCATCCCGAGGCGCACCCCTTCATGGGCGGCGTCAACCAGGCCGCCACCGAGCACAACCGGCTGTGCTTCGGTCAGATGGACCACATGGTGACGGACACCCGCTCCCTCCTGGTGGCTGGTCTCGGCCTCGCCGCGCGCACCTGGCAGAAGGCCCGCGAGGAGCTCGGCTGGCGAGCCGAGGACCTCGACTGGTTCGTGCTGCACCAGGTCAGCAAGTCGCACACCGAGAAGCTCGCCGAGCTGCTCGGCCTCGATCTCGCCAAGATCTACCGGCTCTACCCGAGCTACGGCAACATCGGCCCCGCCGGGGTGCCGATCGTGCTGTCGAAGCTGGTCGAGGAGAACCGCCTCGAGCGGGGTCAGCGGATCGGCAGCGGCCTGAACTGCACCATGGCCGAGGTCCGCTGGTGACCGGCGGCGCCGTCCGCCGCTGACGGCCGGGCCGATGCGACCCGTTCCACGCGAGCTGTACCCCTTCGACGGCCGCCGCTTCGAGCTGCCCGACGGGATCGGCATGCACTATCTCGACGAGGGCGCCGGCGAGCCGGTGCTCATGGTCCACGGCAACCCGACCTGGTCCTTCTTCTACCGCGACCTCGTCCTCGGCCTCGCCGATCGCGCCCGCTGCGTCGTCCCCGACCACGTCGGTTGCGGGCTGTCGGACCGTCCCGGTGACGACCGCTACCGCTACACCCTGTCGCGACGGATCGCCGACCTCGAGGCGCTGGTCGACCGCCTGGGTCTGGACCGCGTCACCCTGGTGGTGCACGACTGGGGCGGGATGATCGGCCTCGGCTGGGCGGTGCGCCACCCCGAGCAGGTGTGCCGGCTGGTGGTGCTCAACACCGCCGCTTTCCACCTGCCGGCAGGCAAGAGGGTGCCCTGGCAGCTCAGGCTGGTCCGGGACACCGCCCTCGGCGCCTTCCTCGTCGGCCGGTTCAACGGGTTTGCCCGCGGCGCGGCCTGGCTGGCCGCCAGCCGCCGCCTGCCGGCTGCCGTCCGCGACGCCTACTGCGCGCCCTACGACACCCCGGCCAACCGGCTCGCCACCCTGCGCTTCGTCCAGGACATCCCCCTCGCCGACGGCGACCCGGCCCATGCCGCCGTGACCGAGGTCTCGGCTCGCCTCCATCTCCTTGCCGACCGCCCGATCCTGGTCTGCTGGGGCATGCGCGACTTCGTCTTCGACGGCGACTACCTCGAGGAGTTCTGCCGCCGCTGGCCGCAAGCCGAGGTCCACCGCTTCGCCGACGCCGGCCACTACGTCCTCGAGGATGCCGGCGAGCGCATCCTGCCGCTGGTCCGCGCCCACCTCGAGCGCTGTCAGCGGCCGATGTAGAGCTCGAAAGCGCCCGCTGAGCCGACAACCGCCGCGCGCAGGCCCTGCTGGGCGAGGAGGTCGAAGAGGGGTGCCGGCCGGAAGCTGGCGCGGACGAGGCCGAGCTCGTTGCCGGACAGGGCGAGGGAGCGGCGCTGCACCTCCGCGACCGGGTGGATGCCCTGCTCGAGCATGAGGTCGGCGTCGAGGGTCCAGACGACTCGCGACCGATCCACCCAGTCCGGTGGGCTGTCCGCCGCCGCCGGAGGAGTCGACGGCCCGGCGGCCGGCAGCTCGCCGTCGCCGGTCTGGCCGGCGGCCTCGCGCAGGGTGCCGATCAGCTCGCGTAACGGGATGTCGGCGACCGCTGCCGCGCGCTCCAGCGAGGTGACCCGGGCGATGGTGCGCCGGAGCACCGGGTTGCGCAGCTTGGCGAAGGGCGGCGCCAGCTTCACCAGGACCTCCTCGAGCTCGGGGTAGGTCTCGAGCAGCTCGCCGACCCGGGTCGCGGGCGTGATCGGCGGTCGCGCGCTCATGACGCGGCTCCGGCGAACTCGAGCAGCCGGCGCTCGCCCTCGAGCGCCCTCAGCCGGGTCAGGTCCTGGGTGACCTCGAGGGTGCCCAGGTAATCGCCGGCGGGGTTGCGGACCGCGAAGTAGCGGATGTGGACGAACCGGCCACGCATCTGGATCCAGAACTCGGCGACGTCCTCGCGGCCCTGGCGGAAGGCGTCGACGATCTCCTCGACGACGTGCACGCTCTTCGGCGGATGGCAGTGTTGCACGTGGCGCCCGAGGATCGCGGTCGAGCGCTCGAACACCCGGTCGGCCCCCTCGGAGAAGTAGCGGACCCGGTCGTCGGCGTCGATGAAGGTGAGGTCGACCGGCAGGGCGGCGAACAGGCCCTGCAGCTGCTCCAGCTCGAGGGCGCCGGTGGGCAGCACGATGGCGCGGCCGCGGGGCACCTCGGCGGCCTCTGCGGCCGGTGCGGGCGGCGGCGGACGGTAGCCCTTGCGCGGCGCGACCAGGCAGTAGCCGAAGCGCGGCGACTCGTGCCAGATCTCGGCCCACTCGTCCTCGGTCAGGGTCTGCCGGGCCATGGGCAGCAGGATCCGGGTCTCCTTGAAGATCATCTCCTCGACCGCGGCCAGGGCCGGCTCGACGAGGGTGGCGCGGACCAGGTCGGCCTCCTCGTCGGCGAGCTCGCCCCCCAAGAGGGCCTCGCCGAGGGCCTTGAGCAGCTCGCGTACCTCGTCGTCCTTGCCCCACATGACCTTCGACGGCCCGGTGATGCCGTGCCGCTCGAGGCAGGAGAAGAGCAGGTTCTCCTTGCGCTGGTAGTGCTTCTCGACGTCCATCAGACGGCCGAAGACCTCCCGGCAGCCGAGCAGGCTGTCGGCCGTGCCGAGCTCGGCCGCCGCTGCCCGCAGCTCGGCCACCACCGCCGTCAGGGCCTCGTTCTCCCGCTGGAAGGTGTCGGCGGGATGGCCGGGGAGGGGAGCGATCTGCACCGGCTGGACCATGACCTCGCGCAGCACCTGGCTGTGCAGGTCGCACATGCTCTGGACCTCCTCGACCGGCATGCCGTCGGCGATGAGCTCCTGCTCCATGGCCGCGATCTCCGTCGAGTCGGTCTCGCGCACCAGCGTGCGCAGGTCGTCGCGGACCGAGTCGGGGTCGGCGCCGCGGTGCAGCTTCTGGATGATCTCCTTCAGCGTCCGGATGCGGTGCGCGCGGTTGTCGATCAGCTCGCTCATGGTTCCTCCTCCGGGGCCGACGGCCGCCATCGGGGCCCAGCGTAGCCGGCGCGGCGGGGGGCGTCCTTGACGCGGGTCAAGCGGTCGCGGGCGTCGCGGCGAGGTAGGGGAGCTCGACGGTGAAGCGCGAGCCCTGCCCCGGAACGCTGGTCGCTTCCAGGGCGCCGCCCAGTGCCGCCACCAACCGCCGGGCCAGTGCGAGACCCAACCCGGATCCCTGGTAGCGACGGCTCGCAGAGCCGTCGGCCTGGACGAAGTCCTGCATCAGGCGCGGCAGATCCGCGGCGTCGAAGCCGATGCCGGTGTCCTCGACCGTCCACCTCAGGCGGGCGCCGCCATTGCCGCCGCCGTCGTTGCCGAGCTCGCAGGAAACCGTGATGTGTCCGACAGCGGTGAACTTCACCGCGTTGTCGACCAGGATGCGGAGGAGCTGTCGGGTCCGTCGCGGGTCGCCGAGGACCCGGTCGGGGACGTCGGCGCCGAGTGAGCCGGTCAGCTCCAGTCCCTTGGCCCGGGCGGCCGGCTCGAGGTCGGCGACGACCTCGCGCACCACGGCGGTGGGGTTGAAGGGGATGTGCTCGAGGTCGATCCCTCCCTGGTCGAGGGCGGCGACGTCGAGCACGTCCGACACCAGCTTGAGGGTGGTGTGGGCGCCGCGCTGGAGCATGTCGACCAGCACCCGCTGCTCTTGGTCGAGAGGGGTGCTGCCGAGCAGCTCGGCGCCGCCGATCACGGACGTGAGGGGCGTGCGCAGCTCGTGGCTCATGGTGGCGAGGAACTGGTCCTTCGCCGCCGTCGCCTCCTCGGCCAAGACCCTGGCCTCCGCCAGTGCCGTCATCGCCGTCCGGAGCCGCGCGATCAGGTCGCGGGCGGTGTGGATCGCGTGCCGGATCGACCGTCGACGACGCTCAACCGGCAGGGCGCACAGGGACACATACCAGGCGCCGAGGTACAGGAACAGGGACCTGGCGACCGCCTCCTCGACCCCCAGGGAGCGGCCGTCGACCAGCACGATGTACGCGAGCATCGCGACATAAGCGGCGACGCAGAGGTGGGTGAACAGGAGGGCCCGGCGCAGACCCCCGGGCGCCTGGTCGGCGACCCGGAACAGCAGCAGGAAGTAGATCCAGCTCTGCTCGCCGCCGGACAGGTACACCGCGGCGGTGAGGAAGAGGATGTCGGCGACCAGGAAGGCCTCGCCCAGAAGCAGCGGATCTCGGCGGCGGGCCACGCGACGGAGCAGGAGCCACGAGGCCAGGCTGTAGCTCACCAGCACGCCGGCGAACTGGAGGACCAGCCACCACGAAACCTCGTCGAGCAGCAGCCAGTTGTGCAGCCCGACCCCTAAGGCGAAGAAGGTGAAGCCGACCAGCCGTAGGACCGGGATCTGCTCGACGTGCAGGCGCCGGTTGCGCGCCTCCTTGAGCACACGCGCCGCGTCCGGGTCGAACTCGATGTGCACGCCGGAGTTGACCGGGTCGCTCGAGGTGAGGAGAGGGAGCATCAGGGAAGAGGACTTTCAGTCGCCAGTAGAGTCTATCTCATGTTGCAGCCAGAAGGGTCGAGGCCGACGGCACGTTGGCTGGCGCCGCCGCGGCCGACGACCGCTTCTTCGAGAGCACGATCGCCGTGTCCGGCGTCGGCGCCGGCGTCGTGCGTTCCGTGCAGGGGCACGCCTCACCAGCCGAGCCGCCAGACGGGCGAGCTGTCGCTGAATCAGATGGGGCTCTGAGGGGTTGGCCGTCTCGGGTGGAGCTGTCCGTCCTGTGACGGGGCGGCCTTCCCGCCAGCAGCCCTGGCGGCTATGCTCCGGCTCGGCGGGAGGTGGCATGGCGAACGGTGCGTCGAGAGACGGCGGGCACAGGCGCTTCCGGGAGACGCTGGGGACGGGGTTCCTGCTCGCCGCGCTGGCGGCACTGGTCTACGGCTGGACCCTCGGTGCGCCGTTCGTCTTCGACGATCTCAACGCGATCGTAGACAACCCCAACATCCGCTCGCTCTGGCCGCTCGAACGGGCGCTGTCGGCGCCGCCGCAGGCTACGGTCGCCGGTCGGCCGGTGGTCGCTCTGTCCCTGGCGGTCAACCACGCGCTCTCCGGCCTCGAGCCCTGGAGCTACCGCCTGGCCAACGTCGTCGTCCACGTGCTGGTCGGGTTGCTGATCTGGGCCGTGCTCCGGCGGACCCTGGCGGGGGCCCGCTTCGCCGACCACCCTCGGCCGGGGTCGGTATGGGCCCTGGCGGTGGCCGCAATCTGGCTCGTCCACCCGCTGCACACCGAGGTTGTGACCTACGTCTCGACCCGCACCGAGTCCGTGATGGCGCTCTTCTTCATGAGCTCGCTCTACGCCCTGGCGCGCGGCGCCGAGGCCACCCGGCCGTGGCGGTGGTGGCTGCTGTGCGTGACCTCGAGCGCTCTGGCCATGGGCAGCAAGGAGGTGGCGGCGAGCCTGCCGCCGGTGCTCCTGGTCTACGACGCCGTCTTCCTCGCCGACGGCTTCGGCGACGCCCTGCGCCGCCGCTGGCGGCTCCACCTGGCCGTGGCCGCGACCTGGCTGATTCTCGTGGTGGTCGTCTCGAGCGGGGCGCGCAGCGCCTCGGTGGGCTTCAGCTTTGCCGAGGTCGGGCCCCTCGACTACCTGCGCACCCAGGCCGGGGTGATCTGGATGTACCTCCGGCTCGCCCTGTGGCCGCACCCGCTCGTGCTCGACTATCACGGCTGGCCGATCGCCCGGAGCTTCACCCCCTGGGTGGTCCTCGGGATGCTCTCTCTCGGGGGCCTCGTCGTGGCCTCGGCGTGGGCGGCGGTGCGCCGCTCATGGGCCGGCTTCCTCGGCTGCTGGTTCTTCCTGATCCTGGCGCCGTCGTCGAGCGTCGTCCCGATCGTCACCGAGATTGCCGCCGAGCGGCGGATGTACCTGCCCCTGGTGGCGCCGCTCCTGCTGCTGCCGCTGCTCGTTTGGCGGCTCGCCGCCGGCTCGCGCCCCGTCGCCCCGGACCGGCTGGTGGCGTGGGCGGCGGCGCCGGTGGTCGTCGTGCTCGGGCTGGTCAGCGTCGAGCGCAACCTCGAGTACCGGGACCCGGTGGCGCTGTGGGCTTCGACGGTGGAGTCGCGCCCGGACAACGCCAGGGCGCGGAGCAACCTGGGCGCCGCCCTCGCCGAGGCGGGTCGGGTAGACGAGGCCGCCGAGCAGCTCGAGGAGGCGCTCCGGCTCGACCCGGGGGCGCTGCGGGCGGCCGAGAACCTGGGCCTGATCCGGCTCGAGGAAGGGCGGCTGGTGGAGGCACTGGCGCTGCTCGAGGGCTGCGTCGAGCTGGCGCCCGCGGACGGCGTGAGCCGGCTCAACCTGGCCCGCGCCCTCGTGCTGGTGGGCCGGGTCGATCGGGCGGTCGAGGCGCTCGAGGAGGGCGCTCGCCTGCTCCCCGACAGCGTGCTGCCGCACCTCCGGCTCGGCTCCCTGCTCGCCGCCACGGGTCGGACCGAGGAGGCGAAGGCGCACTTTCGCACCGCCCTGCGGTTGGATCCGTCGAGCGCCGAGGCATTGGCGGGCCTCGAGGGTCTGAGTCACGGCGCCGGCGCCGACGAGGTGAGCCAGGAGTCGTCATGCGGTGTTGGCGGGCCGGCGCTGCTTCTCGCCCAGGCCCGGTTCGACAGCCGGGTGGACGGGACGGGTGGACGCCGGGTGATCGCCGGCCCGGCGAGGCTGACGGTCGTCCGACCGGCCGGCGGGGGCTGGGCCGCCGAGGTGCTCGAAGACCCCGACAGCGACGTCTTCCACGGCGCCTGGCCGTTCGCTGCCCCGGGCGAGCTCCCGGGGGTGCTCACCATCGCCGGCAATCCGGCGCCGGCGCCGGCGCTGCTCAAGCTGTGGCGCCGGGAACGAGGGGGTTGGCGGGGGACGACGGTTGCCAGCGCCGACTTCGGAGGCCGATTCAACCGCTTCCGCGACCTGGAGGTCGCCGACCTCGACGACGACGGGTTTCCCGAGCTGGTGGTCGGCGCCCACGACCGGGGAGTGGTGGCGGTTCTGCGCCATGGGCCGGACCTGCAGTGGCGGGTGACGGTGATC
>CAZKKP010000094.1:0-10512 GCA_964553295.1 uncultured Thermoanaerobaculia bacterium
CCGTGCTCACTGTTCTGCGACGACTTCGAGTGGCCCGATCTGTCCCTCTGGTCTGCGGTGGTGGGGGATGATTAGGATCCCAAGCCCAACAGGATCGTCTGACAGGGCTGGAGAGCAAGAAGGGCTTGGGCGAGTGGAGGGTTGATCGGCGACAGGCCGCGTCTGGCCGTTTGAAATAGCGTTCTTGTTGGGCCTGACACCCGGAATTCCAGTCGGCAAGGTCCTCGCGATCTCCCGGTCGATCTCATGGTTGACCTCCCGTTTCGGCGCCCTGGTGCGTGCCGCGGGCTGCTCTCGGACGCTGGATCGATCGCGATTGAGAAAGCGCAAGATGAGAATATAGCGGAATGCACCTCGAGGCAATCCGCGATGGCGCCTGGAACCTGCCCTCCCGGCGCCGCATGAGCTGTGGCGAGCGGGCACCGGTGCACCTCACCGTGCACCGCGGCATTGCGAGATTTCTCTCGAAGAGGTGAGTGCTCTCCAGCAAAACGACAGTCTCGAGAACTGGGATGTTCTCTTGACGATCGCCCGGCTTGAGCCGTATACCCTGGGAAGCCACCAGGGATCCAGGTGCCGTGAGGCGCCCGGTGCCTGAGATGGGGTAGATGATGCAGAGCCGACGAGCGGTGGATGGCCTGAGGGGACTGGTCGCGCTGATCGGACTCACCCTGGCGGTGCCCGTCCTGGCGCAGCTGCCGTGCCTGGACTCTGCGGCCGAGCTCTTGCCGGGTGGACGGACGACCGTCGAGGTGGGCGGACTGACCTGGGTGCTGCTCGACGTCCAGGTCGACGTGGTCTACCGCATCGGGATCGACGGCGCCCCGGGCACTCGTTTCGAGCTCTGGGTGCTCGACGTCGACGCGGCGCGGGACTGCCACATCGCCGGCGAGCGGACCTATGACGGCGAGCTCATCGGCGCTCCGTTCGGGTTCGAGTGGACCGCGCTGGACGTGATGCAGGCCGGGCTCCGGCTCGAGCCGCCGGCGGGCGAAACGGTCGAGGCGACGGTCCGCCTGGACGCGGTCGCCGCGCCGCCCGGGGACACTGTGCTGGTGATCCCCGCCGTCGCCCACATCCAGGGAGTCGGCGGCACCCTTTTCCGGACCGACGTCGTGCTGTTCAACCCCCTCGGAGTCCCGGTGACAGCGCGCCTGGTGCTGGTTCCCACCGGTGGCGAGCCGGAGCAGGTCGCCGAGGTCGAGCTGGCGACCTGGGAGGTGATCGCCCTCGACGACGTGGTCGCTTCCCTGTTCGGACGACTCGACGCCAAGGGTGCGTTGCGCATCGAGGCGCCTCCGAGCCACCGGCTCCACGCGCTGTCCCGCACCTACGCCGAGACCGAGGACGGCAGCTTCGGCCAGCTGATCCCGGCCGTCGCCTGAGGCCTCGCGGCGGGCGGCCGCGGCGGCGACTCGCGGACGCTGCTGCTCAAGGAGCTTGGGGACCGGTTCAGGACCAACCTCGGCTTCGTTGAGGTGCTCGGGCTCGACGCCGAACTCGAGATCGAGGTGCGTTCGCCGGCAGGCGATCCCCCGGGCGTCGGCCGCGAGCTGGTGGTGCCGGCTTTCAGCCACCTTCAGCTCGACGACGTCTTCTCAGGCACGACCCTCCCGTTTGAGGGGCCAGCGAGCCTGCGGGTCAGGGTGAAGAACCAGGCCCGCGTGCACGTCTACGGCTCGATCGTGGACCGTCTCTCGTCGGACCCGACCTACCTGCCCGGACTCGTCGAGCAGTGGCGCCTCTACCCTCTGCCCGACGCGGGCCTCGGCCACGTCATCCCGGCCGCGGCCTCGACCCCGGGCCGCTTCGGCACCCGATGGCACACCGACCTGCGGGTGCAGGTCGTGGCGGCCGGTACGACCTCGGTCGAGGTCTCGTTCCGACCCGCGGACGGCGGCCAGGCGCTGACCCGGACCTTCGCCTTCGACGGTCTCGAGACCCTGGCGGTCGACGACGTGGTGGCCGAGCTCGGCGGGGAAGGGAGCGGCACCCTCGTGCTGCGCAGCGACCGCGGCGACATACTGGCCACCAGTCGCACCTACACGGTGGGCGAGCACGGCAGCTACGGTCAGTCGATCGCGGCGGACGGCGGCATCGACGGCTTCCTCGACAAGGGCCTGGTGCTGGGCCTCGAGGGCTCGGCGCCGTTCCGGTCGAACCTGGGGATCGCCAGCGGCTCCGACCATCCCGTCGAGGTCGAGCTGCGGTTCTACGCCTCGGACGGTGACGAGCTCGGCCGGCGGACGGTGGCGGTTCCCGCTTCAGGCCGCTGGCAGGTCAACGACGTCTTCCGGTTCTTCGGTCTCGCGGGCGGCCACGCCTGCCGCCTCGAGTTCGAGGCGGTGCCGGTTGTGGGAGACGGACGCGTCTACGTCCACGGCTCGGTGATCGACAATCGCTCCGGTGACCCGTCGACACTGCCAGCGATCTGGATCCCCTGATCAGCGCCATCGGCGGCGGCTGTGCGGGGCATCTCGGCCGCCCTTCGCGCACTGTCGGAGCCTCGCGAGGCCCTCCGAATGACGCACCCGGCGCACGAATGATGCTGGGCGGCAGTTCGTAGTCTTCAGGAACAGGAACACAGCAACAGGAACAGAATGGTAGGGTGGCGGGAGACACATCGAGACTGGAAACCAGGAGGGACGAACGATGTCGGGACGCGTGGGGCGCCGGTTCGCGGTGGCTGGTCTGGCGCTGGCGATGGCCGGGGTCGTGGCGGCGGCGGAGGTCCGGCTGAGCGAGGGGCAGATGGCGCGGCTGCTCGAGGACTACGTCCACCTGCACGAGCATCCCGAGCTGTCGTTCTTCGAGAAGGAGTCCGCGGCCTACGTTGCGGCGCGGCTGGTGGAGCTCGGCTTCGAGGTCACCACCGGGTTCGGCGCCTACGCCGACCCCGCGGTGGAGTGTCACGGAGTGGTCGGGGTGTTGGCCAACGGCGACGGCCCGACAGTGCTCGTGCGCACCGACCTCGACGGGCTGCCGATCGTCGAGGAGACGGGGCTCGACTATGCCAGCAGGGTGCGGGCGCCGGGCGACGACGGCCGCGAGGTCGGCGTCATGCACGCCTGCGGTCACGACATGCACATGGCGGTGTTCCTCGGGACGGCCGAGATGCTTGCGGCGCGGCGAGGATCCTGGTCGGGCACCCTGGTCATGATCGGCCAGCCCGCCGAAGAGCGTGGCGCGGGCGCCCGAGCCCTGCTCGCCGCCGGTCTGTACGAACGATTCGGCAAACCCGATGCGGCGCTGGCGCTGCACGTCAGCTCGCATCTGGAGGCGGGGAGGGTCGGTGTGGTGCCCGGATACGCCCTGGCGAGCGTCGACTCGGTGGACGTCACGGTGCGCGGGGAAGGGGGCCACGGGGCACTGCCCCACACCACTCTCGACCCGGTGGTCGTCGCGGCCCGGATCGTCGTCGCGCTGCAGACACTGGTCAGCCGCGAGATCTCGCCGTTCGCGCCGGCGGTCGTCACGGTCGGGTCGATCCATGGCGGCGCCAAGCACAACATCATCCCCGACGAGGTGAAGCTGCAGCTCACGGTGCGCGCCTACGACGAAGAGGTCCGAAAGCACCTGCTCGACGGTATCGAGCGAGTCGCCCGTGGAGTCGCCCTGTCTGCCGGTGTGCCCGAGGACCTCGCCCCGGTCGTCGAGGTCCATCGCGAGGAGGCGACCCCTTCCACCTACAACGATCCCGCGCTGACCGAGCGACTTGAGCGGGTGTTCGTCGAGGCCCTCGGCGCCGAGCGGGTGACGCGGGTCGAGCCGATCACCGCTGGCGAGGACTTCTCGCGCTACGCCCTCGAGGACCGGTCGGTTCCGACCATGATCTTCTGGCTCGGCACCGTGGACCCGGAGCTGATGGGCCGCCATCGGGACGAAGGGGCGACGCTCCCGTCGCTCCACTCGAGCCGCTTCGCGCCGCTGCCCGAGCCGACCCTACGCACTGGCGTCCAGGCCATGACCACCGCCGCCCTCGCCGTTCTCCAGGATGGCGCGACCCCTTAGTTCTCCTCACCACAAGTGCGCTGGAGTTCGGGCACCCCTGCATCCCACCTGCCGGCCTGCGCCGCCCAGTGGCAGCCCCCCGACGGCGGCTTCTTCAGGCGACGAGGCGGTACTCGTGGTGGAGGCCGCCGAGGACCGGCTCAGGGCGGAGGGCACAGGGCTCGGGGAAAGGCGGCGTGCGAATCGTGCTGGACGAGCCAGAAAGCGTGTGAGGGCCTACTATGAGAGGTGTGAGGATCCGCTTCTACGTCGACCCGGAGATCGGCGAGCCGCACATCCGCAGTCACGGGGTCTTCGAGGACGAGGTGGAGGAGATCTTCCACAGTGGTCGAGGCCAGGACAGAGTCAGCCGGGACGGGTCGCGAATACTGATGGGCGAGACGGACGCCGGAAGGTACCTCCGGATCATCTACAGCCCCGACCCTCAGTCGGACAGCATCTTCGTGATCACCGCGTATGAGCTGGCCGGAAAGCCCCTGGACGGCTTCAAGCGGCGGCAACGCAAGAGAGGACGATGATGGTCAAGAAGAAGGTCAAGTACGAGTTTCCGCCGGGCTGGGACGAGGAGCGCGTCCGCCGGCTGATCGAGTACTACGACGCACAGACCGACGACGAGGCACTGGCGGAGGACGAGGCCGTCTTCGCGGGTCAGGACCACACCCTCATGGAGGTCCCCGCCGAGCTCGTCCCCGCGATCCGCGAGCTGATCGCCAAGCACCGGCAGGACAAGGGGAGCAGCGCCCGGTAGGGGACACCGGGCTCGAGGCGGGGCTCGCGAGGCTGTCACGCAACGTGCGGACCCCCGCGGTGTTCCGCAGTAGTTCAGCGTCGGCTGAGATTCGTCCCAATTCCGTGCCGCGTGGTATGTCTGGGGCCTGCGTGGCGGCCGTGGGGAGGCCGTGTTCCGTCGCATCACGTCAGGGACGGCCGCGATTCGTGCGGAGGAAGGCGCAGTGTTGCCGCCACCTGGCACACGCCGGAACGGTGCCTGGCCCTGCGTGCTCATGCACTCCTGCAACAACCTGGTCTCCCTGAAGCTCCTGCGTGAGGCCTATCCCGTGAGAACCGAGGCGACGCTCCAGCAGAGTGTCCTGTTCGCCATCATGCCCATTGCCCTCGTCCGGGGGGTGCTGTACGCCCGGGGCGTCTTCGGGGGCAAGCGGGCAAAGGCCGGGACCGGCGCCTGAGGACTTTCCACGTTGGTGTGGAGGATGCGCTGCGAGCCGAGCTCCATGACGACGACGACGGCGAGGAGCTGCATGCGGGCGGTGACGACGGTGCGCAGGTCGCAGGCGATGACCGCGGCCGCGTGGTTGCGGGTGGAGGCGGCCCAGCGCTGGTCGCCCGGGGGCCGGCCTCGTCGGGGCGGCAGGTACCTGGCCACCGCCCTCTGAGACACCGCGAGGCCGAGCTTGAGCAGCAGCTCGGCGGCGATCCGCTGCCGGCCCCAGGAGGGGGCTGTCGGCGACGGTCTGCCGTCCGCCTCCGCTTCACGGCCGGGGTAGACTGCTGAGGGGCGAAGGAGGGGGTCATGCGAAGTCAAGTCGAACCTCGCCACGGTCTTCGACGTCTCGTCTCGGCGGCGGTGGTGGTCGGCATCGGGGCGCTCCTGGTCGCCCCCTGCTTCGCGGTCGAGCCGGTGCGGCTCGGGACGCGGGACCGCATCAACCACGTCGAGCTCGAGGTCCATGAGGCCACCGGCCACCTTTTCGCCCTGGTGCGGTTCGAGGCGCCGACGACCAGCCAGTACGGCTGGGAGGTGCACGTCTCCATGGATGGCGGCGACACCTGGAGCCTCAGCCTGTCTCGGGTCTGGAACCAGAGGCCGCGAGTGGCGACGGCGACGGTGGTAGGGAACTACTTCTACCTCGTGGTCGAGGAGGAAGGGCCTGCCAGCGGCCTTGTCGACATCTGGCGGGTGGATGCCGTCACCGGGCTCGCGGACACCGATTTCGGCCTCTTCACGGTGGTCAGCGTCGGCGCCGGAAACCTCAAGAGCGCGGTCCTGTTCGGCAACACCGACGCTTCTGACTCGACCCTCTATCTGGCCCTGATTCAGGGCGACGGCCAGCTCAGGTTCTTCTACGCCCTCACCGCGATGTTCGACATCGGCGGCGCCAGCGCGGAAGACTTCACCGAGTACCGTGCCGGCAGCGGCGGCACCGGCGTGACCGACGCCGACTGGCGTCTCGACGGCGCGTTCAGCGCCGGCGGCTCATCGCCCTATGCGATCTTCGTCAGCTACTTCAACCGTGCAGGCGACCTGTGCGTCTGGCGGCTGTCGCAGACGGCTCACGAGGCTACTGTGGTGACCCTCGACGCGAGCTCGAACGACCACTGCCGAGTTGCGGCGGACCGAGATGTGGTGGTGGTGATCTCGACTGAGAGCGACGGGGGGCTGAGACACATCAGGGTCGACCGGTCGGTGGATGCCGGTGGCGTCTGGCAGGGAGGCCGGCTCGAGCTGAGCACCGGGCCGTTGTCCTACGGCGCCCCTACCGTCGTTGGGCGCTGGGGTCGAGGCATGATGATCGCCTACCACCGCATGGGAACGGGTGGGGATGCTCTGGTCAGCAGGCGGCGCCCGGTGGAGGAGAACCTCTGGTCCGCAGCCGAGGCGATCACCGGGATCGGGCTGAGGACAGGAACCCGGACCGACCTGCAGCCGCTGGTCGCAGGTGGCTGGGGCGCCCTGATCGTGTCTGACACCGACGCTCCCCAGGCCGCCTACTTCTTGAGATTGCCGTTGCTCTTCGCCGACGGTTTCGATTCCGGCACCGTCGGCCTGTGGAGCGCCGCGGCCGGGCTGTAGTCTGCAAGAAACTCACGAGAAGCAAAGAAGACAACAGTAAGAGCGAGTGCTGAAGCCAACGCACAGGTGATTCGTCGACGAGGCGGGGGGATGATCGGCTGGCGCGCGGGCTCTGGGAGGGTGGACGTGAAGGCGAGGTGCGACGCCGACCGGCCGGTGCCGCTACACTCCGAGGATGGCGCAGGGCCGACTCGTCCTCGGGGTCGACGTCGCCGCCGGCAGGCGGGTCGCCGTCGTTCCGGCTGACCGGGGTCTCGACAGGGTGGTGTGACGGGTGGAGATTCGCAGACGTCCGCCGGCGGGGCCGATTCGCCAGCTCGTGGTTGGCGGGCTCGTGCTCTGCGGTACGATCGTGGTCACCGTGGTGCTGCTCGAGGAGTCGCTGATCTTCTTCCCGTCGCCGTGGCCGTCCTGGCTCGCGGACTCCGGCCGGCTGGCCGTCGGCAGCGGGCGCGAGTTCGAGGACTGCTGGTTCGAGACCGAGGACGGGCTGCGCCTGCACGGGCTGTGGAGCCGAAACCAGGGAGAGCCGACGCCGCGGGCGGTCGGCGACGGCGCGGTGGTGCTGTGGTTCCACGGCAACGCCGGCAACATCGCCGACCGGGCGCCCCTGCAGCTCGAGCTGACCGGCTCCGGACGGCAGGTACTGGCGGTCGACTACCGGGGCTACGGGCGCAGTCGGGGACGGCCGACGGGGGAGGGGGTCGGACGGGACGCGACGGCGGCGTGGCGTTACCTGACCGGCGAGCGGGGCGTGCCCGCCGGGGCGGTGGTGCTGCTCGGCGAGTCCCTCGGCGGCGCGGTTGCGGTCGAGCTGGCCGCCCGGGTCAAGCCGGCGGGGCTGGTCGTCGAGTCGAGCTTCACCTCGATCCGGGCGATGGCTCGTCAGCACTACCCGTTCCTGCCGTCGGGCCTGCTCAGGACGCGCCTCGACCCGCTCTCGCGAATCGCTGATGTGCGCTGTCCGACACTGTTCATCCACTCGACCGACGACGAGATCGTGCCGTTCTCCATGGGCTGGCGGCTGTATGAGGCGGCGCCGGCGCCGAAGGAGTTCCTCAGGATCCAGGGCGCGGGTCACAACGACACCTGGGCGGTGGGCGGCGCCGAGCGTCTGGCGAGAATCGCCGACTTCGTCGCCGCCTCGACGGCGCCCGATAGGAGCCTCCCGTGACGAGCCCGTCCACCGCGGCGCCGGCCCTGCCGCAGCTCACCTGCCCGCTGTGCGGTGGGCCGGCCACCCTGAAGGGGCGTTGAGCCGGCGCCTTCATCGTGTGCAGGTCCTGCACCGTCGAGCTCGACATCCTCCGTTGGCGGGAGCACATGGAGCACTATCAACAGCAGCTGATCGAGGCGGCAACGGGCCGGCGGGGCCCGGGGGAGGGCTGATGGCGGCGCCCAGGACGGTGCTGGTGACGGGCTGTTCCACGGGGCTGGGCCGGGCGCTGGCGATGGCCTTCCGGGAGGCCGGCTGCCGGGTGGTGGCGACTGCCAGGCGTCCTGAGTCCCTCGACCTGGCGCCGGAGGACGACCTGCTGCCGCTGGCATTGGACGTCACCGACGCCGACTCGATCGTAGCGGCGATCGCGGCGGCCGAGGCGTGGGGACCCGGAGTCGACGTCCTGGTGAACAACGCCGGGGCCGGCCTGATCGGTCCGGTGGCCGAGCTGGCGCCGGAGGATCTGCGTCGGCAGCTCGAGACCAACGTCGTCGGCCCGGTCGAGCTGACCCGCGCCGTCGTCCCCGGCATGGCGCGCCGCGGCTCGGGCCTGATCGTCAACATCGGCAGCGTTTCCGGGCTGACGACCACGCCCTTCGCCGGCGCCTACTGCGCGAGCAAGGCGGCCCTGCACGCCCTCTCGGAGGCGGCGCGGCTCGAGCTGGGACGTTTCGGCATCCGGGTGGTGGTGGTCCAGCCGGGGGCGGTCGCCTCGCGTTTCGCCGCGAGCTCCGTCGCCGCGGTAAAGCGCTACCGTTCCCCGGCGTCGCTCTACTCGGACGTCGCCGACAGCATCGAGCGCCGGGCCCGGCTGTCGGAGGATCGTCCGACGCCCGCCGAGGATGTGGCCCGGGTCGTCGTCGAGAAGGTGCTCCGGCGTGTGCCGCCGGCGGTGATCCGGTGCGGCCGCGGCGCGACGCTGCTGCCGCTGCTCGGGCGGTTGCCACGGCGACTGCGGGATCGGCTGCTGCGCCGGAGCTTCGATCTCGATGGGCCCGCACCGGGCCGGAGGGAGTGAGCCATGAGCAGCGAGAGGACGATCTTCGACCGGATCCTGGCGGGCGAGATCCCGTGCCACCGGGTGTACGAGGACGAGCACGTGCTCGCCTTTCTCGACATCGGACCCCTGAGCCCGGGGCACACCCTGGTGATCCCCAAGGAGCGAGCCGCGTACCTGCACCAGCTCAGCGACGACGCGGCAGCGGCGATCGGCCGGGTCCTGCCACGGCTCGCCCGGGCGGTGATGGCGGCCACCGGCGCCGAGGCCTACAACATCCTGCAGAACAACGGCCGGGCCGCCCACCAGGTGGTGATGCACGTGCACTTCCACGTCATCCCGAGGATGGGCGAGCGAGGCCTCGGCATCGGCTGGTCGCCGGGCGCCCTGTCCCCCGAGGAGGCCGCGGCACTGCTCGAGAAGATCCGGGCCGCCCTGGGCTGACCCTCCGGCTCCCCGCTCAGCGCCAGGATCCGGAGCTGAGGCGGCGCCCCAGGTCGCGCAGCGAGGCCAGGTCGGTGGGCTCGTCGGGCAGCAAGGGCAGCTCGAGCAGGGGGTGGGCGCCGCCGAGCAGCTCGTGGAGCTCCTCGACGCCGGCGCGGTCGCGGGCGCCGAGCCATGACAGCAGCCGCGAGCCCTCGCTCGCCTCCCGGGGCAGCTCCAGGGAGTGCCGGTCGAACAAGGGGTGGACGCGGTTGACCACGACCGGGCCCAGGTGGTAGCCGCCCTCGCCGAGGCGGCGGGCGAAGAACAGGGTGTCGGCGACCCGGTCGGGACCCGGGCCGCTGATCAGCGTGAAG
Organism: uncultured Thermoanaerobaculia bacterium; assembly: GCA_964553295.1. Taxonomy (GTDB): domain Bacteria; phylum Acidobacteriota; class Thermoanaerobaculia; order Thermoanaerobaculales; family Sulfomarinibacteraceae; genus CAZKKP01. The sequence goes on from CAZKKP010000094.1 coordinate 9,840, forward strand.
ACCGTCTCGGGCGCGCGCAGCAGCCGCTGGACCTGGTGGGCGCGGTGCTTGAAGCCGTCGTACAGGGGCGAGAATGCCTGGAAGAACTCGGCCATGTCGCGCAGCAGCTCGAGGCCGACCATGCGGTCGAAGAAGGCCTCGACGTTGCGGCCGATGATGCCGAGCCGGGAGGTGGCGCGGAGGTGACCGTCCTGGTCGAACCACGGTTTGAGGGCCACCCGCAGCGCCCCGGAGTCGAGGAAGGCGACGATGCGCTCCGGCGCGCCGAGGAACTCGAGGGCCTGCCGGGTCGGCGGGGTGTCGAGGACGATCCGCTGATAGCGACCCTCGGCGGCGACCTCGAACAGCCGCTCCGACGCCATGTACTCGAGCACTCCCGCGAGGTTGCCCGAGAGGTGGTCGTAGAAGCGGTTGTCGAGGATCCGGTCGCGCGCCGCCGGGTCGGGGGCGTAGCGCTCGACGAGGCGGTTGAAGGTCGTGCGGGCGTCGAGCAGGCTCGCCCACATCCGGCCCGGGGTGCCGGCGGCGACCTCGACCGGCGCGTCGCTTGCCGAGGCGTCGACGCCGAGGGCGTCCTTGAGGCGCAAGGACGGGTCGAAGGTCATGACCAGGGTGTCGTGGCCGGCGGCGGCGGCCTCCAGCGCCAGGGCGGCGGCCAGGGTGGTCTTGCCCA
>CAZKKP010000095.1:0-10469 GCA_964553295.1 uncultured Thermoanaerobaculia bacterium
GCCGGCATCGTCGATCCGGAAATGGCTGAGAGGATCCGGGGTGGGGCAGCGGGCGGCAGGGGGCGGGGGCGGGACAGGCGCGGCAACCGGGGGTGATGGGGTCAAGGTCAGTGCCCGCGGTGGGAGGTTGTTGGTCCTGGGTTGTTGGTTGCGGGATCGGGCTCTGGATCGGGAGCCGGATCAGGTGTGGGGAAGGACCCTTGGTGGCACCAGCCAGCGCAGGACGGCGCGACCCGGGGCGAGGTCGCCCCACCGGGTGACGCCGGCGTCGAGGCAGGCCACGGTCGCGGTCGGGAAGGCGACGGCGGCGCCGGTCAGCAGGGCGACCAGCTCGGAGCACCAGGGCTCGTGGCCGACCGTCAGCACCCGGCCGACCGCGGGTCCGACCGTTCGCAGGACGGCCAGCACGGCGCCGGGGCTCGCCCCGTAGAGGGAGGCCTCGACCCTGAGCGGGCAGGCGAATCCGCCGTGCTCGAGGACGAGCTCCGCGGTCGACCGCGCCCGCAGCGCCGACGACGCGATCGCCAGGTCGGGGTCGAAGCCCGACTCGGTCAGGAACCGCGCCATGCTGCGCGCCGCCCTGACCCCGCGCGGCGCCAGCGGCCGCTCGTGGTCGACGACGCCGGTGTCCCAGTCGGACTTGGCATGGCGCATCACGAGCAGCTCACACATCCTGATCGCTCCTGTCTCGGCCGCGGCCCAGCCGCACCCTTGCCCCAGGGCATGCCGCCGAGCTCGTGCTGACCGCTCCACGATGACCGGCTGACAGCTGACAGCCCGGCCGGGACGGATTATGCAGGATCCGGCACCGAGAGGTGAAACAGGTCCGAGGTCACTGCCGCCTCGACCACCACGCGGCCGTCGTCCAGACACCGTGCGGCGAGCTGGCCACCGTAGACGCAGGCGCCGTCGAGGCACATGGCGCCGGTGGCGCGGTGCAGACCGAGCAGGGCCCAGTGGCCGAACAGCCCCTCGGGACGGTCCTGGACGATGACCCCCGCCCCCTCGAACCACGGCCGGCCGCCCTCCGGCGCGGCCTCGGGCCGCCCGGTGAAGCCGAGCAGCGGCCGGCCGTCGGCCGCGACCGTTCGCACCATGGTCATCACCGCGAGCGCCGCGGCCAGCCGGTCCTCGCCGACGAGCCCCGGCCGCCAGAGGAGCTTGCGCCGCCGCCACAGCCGGGCGAGACGGTCGTCGTCGGACATCGCCTCACGGCAGGCCGCGGCCAGCTCGCGGGCCTCCCTCAGGCGCCATTGGGGGTAGAGCCCGGCGTGGACGACCACGGTCTGACCACGCTCGACCAGCAGCGGGCGCTGCCGTAGCCAGCCGAGCAGCTCGCCGACGTCGGCGGCGGCCAGCAGCGCCTCCAGTCCGTCGGCGGATCGACCGGCGGCCGCCCCGAGCGAGCGCGCGAGCAGGTGCAGGTCGTGGTTGCCGAGCACCGCCTCGACCCGCTCCCGGTGGGCGAAGGCCCAGCGCAGCACCTCGAGCGAGTGCCGGCCCTTCGCGACCAGGTCCCCGACCAGCAGCAGCTCATCCCGGCTGGGATCCCACCCGATCCGGGCGAGCAGCCGCTCCAGCGTCGCCCAGCAGCCGTGCACGTCGCCCACCACCCAGGTCGCCATCGCCCCATTGTGCCCCGGATCGGAATCCGCCGACAGGGGATAGAATCCTGCGCCATGGACACGCTGCTGCGCTTCTCAGCCGTCGCCGGACGGATGCGGCCGTCGCCGATCCGGGAACTCTTCGCCCTCACCCAGCGTCCCGGGATGATCTCCTTCGCCGGCGGGCTGCCCGACCCGGAGGGATTCCCCGTCGAGGCCTTCGCCGATTGCGCCGGGGTGCTCGAACGTGACGGCCGGACGGTGCTCCAGTACGGCGCCAGCGAGGGCTACGGCCCGCTGCGGGAGATCCTGCTCGGACGCATGGCGGAGCACCTCGGGTACCCGGTGCGCGCCGAGGAGCTGATCGTGACCTCGGGTTCGCAGCAGGGCGTCGACCTCGTCGCCCGGGTGCTGCTCGACCCCGGCGACGTGGTCGTGGTCGAGGCCCCGACCTACCCGGGCACGGTCCACGCCCTACGCAACACCGGCGCCCGCTTCGCCACCGTCCCGTGCGACGCCGACGGGCTTCAGGTGGAGCTCCTGGCCGAGGTGGTGGCGCGCTGCCAGGAACAGACCGGCCGCCGACCCAAGCTGCTCTACACCATCCCAGACTTCGCCAACCCGACCGGCGCCTGCCTGTCGCTCGAGCGCCGCCACCGGTTGCTCGAGATCGCCGAGAAGCTCGAGCTGCCGATCCTCGAGGACGACCCCTACGGCCGCCTGCGCTACCGGGGAGACGCGCTGCCGACCCTCAAGAAGCTGGCCGGCGACAGCGACCTCGTCAGCTACGCCTCGTCCTTCTCCAAGGTGCTCGCTCCCGGCGTCCGGGTGGCCTGGACCATCGGCGCGCCGCGCCTCATCCGGGCGATGGTGCTGGTCCGCCAGGGCGAGGACCTGTGCACGTCGACGGTGACCCAGGCACTGGTCGCCGAGTACTGCCGGCGTGGCCTGCTGGAGTCCCACCTGGCGAGCATGCTCGAGCTTTACGAGCGCAAGTACCGGGCGCTGCGCGACGGTCTCGTCCGCCACCTGCCGGCCGGAGCAGCGGAGTGGACGCCCCCTGACGGAGGCTTCTTCTTCTGGCTGCGCATCCCCGGTCGCGACGCGAGCGAGCTGTTCCGGAGGGCCGTCGAGGAGGGCGTCGCCTTCGTGCCAGGGGTCGCCTTCTACCCGGGCGCCGACGAGCAGGTGGGCGCGATCTCCGAAGGACCCGATCTCGCCCGGCTGTGCTTCACCTTTGCCGACCCGGCGACCATCGAGGAGGGCTGTCGCAGGCTGGCGCGGGCGATCGAAGGTCGGTGACCAGGCTCACCGGTCGCGGCTCGCCGGTACCGATCCACGCCCGGGTGCGCTATCGTGAGCCGACGACCAGACCATCATGACGTGTGTCGCGGCCGCGCGGCGGTGCATCGGGAGCATCCTCCCGTGAAGAGGGGAGCGAGAACCATGGCTGACAACGACTGGGCGCGAGTCAAGGCCGAGATCCTCGCGCTGGTGGCGTGGGCCGACGGCGCCTTCGACGACGCCGAGCGCGGGCTCTTTCTCGAGGTCCTCGAGCGCTCGTCGGTCGACGAGGAGACCCGGATCGAGCTCGTCGACTTCCTCGAGCAGGCGCCGGAGCGGGAGCCGGCCCTGGTCCGCCTCGAGGCCCTGCCGCTGGGCGAGGCTCTCGGGGCGCTGCGGGCGGCCTGGATCCTCGCCGCCAACGACGGCTTGCTCCACCCTGCCGAGGCCGAGCTGTTCGAGACCTTCGCCCGCCGCCTCGGTCTCGCCGGGGATCGTCGGCGGCTGCTCTACGAGATGCTCGAGACCGCTGCCCGGGCGGACGCCCTGGAACGCCGGCTCGTCGCGGGCTGATGAGGGCGCCGTCACCAGGGCAGGCGCTCGAGGTCGACGTTGCCGCCCGAGAGCACCAGGCCGACCCGTCGGCCGCGGAAGCGCTCGGCGTGCTCGAGGAGCACCGCGAGCGGCACCGCGCCCGAGGGCTCGACCACCAGCTTGACGCGCTCCATCAGCAGCCGCATCGCGGCGACGATGGCCGGCTCGCTGACCGTGAGGATGCCGGCAAGGTGCGCTCCCAGAATCCTGAAGGTCCGCTCCGACAGCGCCGTCAACAGGCCGTCGGCGATGGTCCGCGGCCCCTCCGAGGGATAGCGGACGCCGTCGCGCAGCGAACGGAAGGCGTCGTCCGCGCCGGCCGGCTCGGCGCCCCAGACCTCGAGCCCGGGTGCGGCGCCGGCGGCCGCCAGGCAGCAGCCCGAGGCCAGCCCGCCGCCGCCGACCGGAACCAGGATTGCATCGAGGCCGGGCGCCTGCTCGAGCAGCTCCAGGGCGGCCGTGCCCTGGCCGGCGATCACCCGCGGGTCGTCGTACGGGTGGACCGGCTCGGCGCCGGTGGCCTCCCGGACCTGGGCGAGAGCCGCCTCACGGGCGGCCAGGGTCGGCTCGCAGTCGGTCACCCGGGCGCCATAGCCGAGCACGGCGGCGCGCTTGACCGCCGGCGCGGTCCGCGGCATGACGATGTGTGCCGGAACTCCCCGGACGGCCGCCGCCCAGGCCAGCGCCTGGGCGTGGTTGCCCGAGGAGTGGCTGCAGACGCCGCGGGCTGCCGTCTGCTCGTCGAGACAGCAGACCGCGTTGCTCGCCCCCCGGGCCTTGAAGGCCCCGACCTTCTGCAGGTTCTCGCACTTCAGCAGCACCTCGCAGCCGGTGATCCGATTCAGGGTCCGGCAGGTGACCACCGGCGTCCGGTGGACCAGGCCGCGAATCCGCTCGGCAGCCGCGCACACCTCGGCGAAGCCGGGCTCGGTCACGGCGTCGGGTCCCGCCACCAGGCGAGCTGCACCGCGTCGCGCAGGGCGCCGCGCTTGAAGTGCCGGGCCGGGACGCGACCGACCTCACGGTAGCCGACCGAGTGCAGCATGCGAATCGCCGGGGCGTTGTCGGCCAGCGTCTCGGCGAGGAGCAGCCGCAGGCCGAGCACCTCGGTCGCGTAGCGCGTGCGGACCCTCGCCGAGTCACGACCGTAGCCCCTGCCCCAGAGGTCGGTACGACCGATGAAGCTGCCGGTCATGGCGGCCCGGCTTGGCCACTCGATGCGCAGCACCCCGGAGAAGCCGATGTGCTCGCCCTGCAGGCTCTCGATCGCGAAGTGGACCTCGTCGCGGGAGTTGGAGTCGGCCTTGCGGAACCATGCCTCCTCGCCGCCGGCGGTCAAGGGCCAGTCGCCGACCAGCGTCCAGCGGGTCACCTCCGGATCGTTGATCCAGCGCACCGCGTTGGCCAGGTGTCGCTCGCGGTCGAGCGGTACCAGCCGCACCTTCTCGCCTTCCCAGCCGTACCCCATCGTCGCCTCCAGAAGACGAAGTTACCCGATGACGACCGTCACGTCGTCGCCGCGGTCCAGCCCGGTCGCTTCCGCTGCCGAGCCGCCGTCGACCGCAAGCTCGAGCAGTCCCGACGAGCCGGCGACGAGCACGACCTCCGCCGCCGGCGCCTCGCCGTACGCACGGACCCGCCGACGGTACACTGCGCCGCCGGCGTGCACCGACAGGCGTTCGGGCAGCCGGTCGGCCGCGAGGTTGGTGACCACGTTGCCGAAGCGGTCGACGTGCACCACGGCGCCGCGCCAGCCGTCGGCGGTGGGCGCCGGCTCGGGCAGTGGACACGGCCGCAGCGGCCCATGTCCGGCCGGCCGACCGATCGCGCCGGGCCCGTCGCCACGGGCCAGCCGCGCTGCGGCCGGAGCGAACAGGTCGCGGCCGTGGAAGGTCGCGGACGGCTCGGCCAGGCCCATCAGCCCGGGATCGAGCAGCACTGTCGCGTCGGCCGGTCCGAGTGCGGCCGCGAGGCCGTTGTCCGGCGCCACCAGCCAGCGGCCGGCGATGTGAACCGCGAGCGGCCGGCGACCGGTGCCGACGCCGGGGTCGACCACCGCCAGCACGATCGCGTCGTCCGGCAGAGAGGGCCACGCGCAGCGCAGCAGGAAGCAGGCGCCCCAGATGTCGCCCGGCGCCACCTCGTGGCTCAGGTCGAGCCGGTGCACTCCCGGAGCGTCGCGCTCGAGCACGGCGTGCAGCACGCCGGCATAGTGGTCGGCCCGGCCGAAGTCGGTCAGCAGGACGACCGGTCTCACTTCGCCCTCTCGAGCTGCACCTTGCCGGCATGGATGAAGGTCTGTTCCGCCAACCGGTGAACCATCTCAAAGACCGCCGGCACCGAGCCCCGGTAGCGACCCGTGCCCCGCAGCTCGTAGTCGTGCAGCGGAGCGTAGAGCTCGACGCCCCGGGCGCTGTCCTCCAACGTCTCCTCGACACGGTAGTCGACGAGCTCGAGACCGGTCGGAAGCTCGTCCTCCACCAGGCGACGGATGGCGGCCCCCTCCCGGCGGGAGTAGCAGCGGAACTCGAAGTCGAAGGCCGCTTCCGTCACCGTCCAGCGGCCGGCCGCCTCGACCGGGACCACGTCGGTCGCGTCCAGCGACTCCTGGACCCGGTCGGCCAGCTCCGCCGACAGCACGACGTGCAGCGACGCGCCAATCTTCGCGCGCAGGGTCTCGAGCCAGCTCTCGCCGGCGATCCTCTCCCACCTCGAGTACCACACCGGGCACCCCCGTGGGCACGCCAGGCGCAGCCCCTCGACGAAGGCGATGCCGGCCTCCGTGTTGCCGCGCAGCTCGAGCTCGACGTACTCCGCGAGTGCCATCGCCGCCTCCTCAGAAGAACACCAGGGTCACCAGCAGGAAGATCGGTAGCAGGATGGTGACCGAGTACTTGAACAGGTAGCCGAGGAAGCTCGGCATCTGGACCCCGGCCTCCTCGGCGATCGACTTGACCATGAAGTTCGGCGCGTTGCCGATGTAGGTCATGGCGCCCATGAACACCGCGCCACAGGAGATCGCGACCAGGTAGAGCTCGTGCTCGGCGATGATCCGGTGGATCACCTCGGGCTCCGCCATGCCGGCGAACAGCAGGCCCTGGGCGCTGCTGAGGAAGGCGAGGTAGGTCGGCGCATTGTCCAGGAAGGCGGACAGGGCGCCGGTGGCCCAGAAGAACTGCCACGGCTCCTGGATCAGCCGGACGGAGTTGCCCAGTGCGCCGTGGGCGCCGGCCTTGAGGATCGCCAGCGCCGGGATGATGGTCATGAAGATGCCGGCGAAGAGGTACGCCACCTCCTTGATCGGGAACCAGGAGAAGCCGTTATCCTCTCGGATCCGCCGCGAGGTGGTGGCCAGCGAGAGCAGTCCCATGATGATGAGAAGGCCATCGCGGACGAGGTTCTGGGCGTACTGGTGGACACCGAGGATGTTGACCTCGCCGGCGTGCCACATGCCCGACATGACGACGCCTCCGAGGATGCCGCCGAGGAACAGCAGGTTGTGCAGCCCCTCGACCCGGAGCTTCTCACCGGAGCCGTCCGGCTGCCGTGCCGCCTCCGTCTCCCGACGCCAGTAGTAGGTGTCCATCGCCAGGTAGACCCCGAGCAGCAGCACCGACACGAAGGCCATCTCCTGGAACAGACCGAGCGTCCAGAAGAACGGCACGCCATGCAGGAAGCCGAGGAACAGGGGTGGATCCCCGAGGGGCGTCAGCGAGCCGCCGACGTTGGCGACCAGGAAGATGAAGAAGACAACCGTGTGCACCTTGTAGCGCCGCCGGGCGTTGGCGCGCAGCACCGGCCGGATCAGCAGCATCGCCGCGCCGGTGGTCCCCACCCACGAAGCGATGACCGTCCCGATGACCAGGAAGACCGTGTTCATCCCCGGCGTGCCGTTGAACGAGCCCCGGACCAGGATGCCGCCGGAGACCGTGAACAGGGCCCACAGCAGGATGATGAAGGGGATGTAGTCGGCGACGTAGATGTGCAGGATCTCGTGCACCGCCTGGCTGTGATAAGCAAGCACGAACGGCACCGCGAAGACCATCGCCCACGCCGCCGACACCTTGGGGAAGTGGCGGTGCCAGAAGCGCGGCGCCAGGAGCGGGAAGAGGGCGATCGAGAGCAGGATGCCGACGAAGGGAATGACCGACCACAGCGGCAACACCGCGCCGAGGTCGACGCCGCCGTGTCCCCCCGCCGCAGCCAGCGGTCGAGCGCCGCCGATCACCACAGCGACGACCAACGTCACGATGCGCATCGACCCCCTCGCCATCGTCAGCCTCCGGCTCGGCAGTCGACTCCTCGGCCGAACCGGGCGAAGGCTACCACTTCTGCGGGGTGGTCGGTGTGAAGCCCGGCGTGCTGGGCTCCCGCTGCCGCGGCGTCGCTGCCGCGGCTCGCCCCACCCCGGCCGTGGTGAGCCATCCGGGTTAAGCTAGAGTCCCTGCACTGGAGGCGGTCATGCGCGAGCTCGGATGCCTGGTCGGAGGGGAGTGGCGGGACGACCTTGAGTCCCTCGACGTGGTGTCGCCCTGGGACGGACGGAAGGTGGCGCGGGTGGCGCGGGGCGGCCCCGCAGAGCTCGCGCAGGCGGTCGCAGCCGCCGAGATGGCGGCGCCCGCGCTCGCCCGGCTGGAGGCCGCCGAGCGCACCGCCATCCTCGAGAGGGCCGCGGCCATGATCGCGGCGCAAGCAGAGGAACTCGCTGGTGCGATCTCCGAGGAAGCGGGCAAACCGATCACCCTGGCCCGGCTGGAGGCGGCCCGGGCGGTCGACACCTTCACCGCCGCGGCGCGGGTCGCCCGAGAGCCCGAGGTCGTCGCCCACGACCTCTCGGGCTACGGCTCCGGGGCGGGGCGGCTGGCGCTGGTCAAGCGGGTGCCGGTCGGCCCGGTGCTCGCCATCACCCCCTTCAACTTCCCGCTCAACCTGGTCGCCCACAAGCTTGCCCCGGCGGTCGCTGCCGGCTGCCCGGTGGTGCTCAAGCCGGCGAGCCAGACCCCGAGTCCCGCGCTGCTCCTGGCGAGGATCCTCGAGGCGTCGGGTCTGCCACCGGGCGGGCTGTCGGTCATCCCGTCGTCGGGTCGCGACGTCGAGCCGCTGGTCGCCGACGAGCGCTTCCGCCTCGTCACCTTCACCGGCTCGATGGAGGTCGGCTGGCGGCTCAAGCAGCTCGGCTGGCGCAAGAGGGTTACCCTCGAGCTCGGCGGCAACGCCGCCGTGGTCGTCGAGCCCGACGTCCTCGACCTCCCGGACGTCGCCCGGCGGCTCGCCGCAGGCGCCTACGCCTACGCCGGTCAGAGCTGCATCAGCGTGCAGCGGATCCTCGTCCACGAGCAGGTCTACCTCGCGCTGCGGCGGGCGCTGGTCGAGGCCACCGAGGCGGTGGTCCACGGCGACCCCGCCGACGACCGGGTGCTGTGCGGCCCGCTGGTCGACGCAGCCAACGCCGAGCGCGTCGCAGGCTGGATTGCCGACGCCCGGGCCGCCAAGGGACGGCTGCTCGCCGGCGGCGAGCGTCGCGGCAACCTGGTCACACCGGCGCTTCTCGAGGAGGTACCCCACGACCAGCCGGTGGTCGCCGACGAGGTCTTCGGCCCGGTCGCGGTGCTCGACGCCTACGAGGACTTCGCCCAGGCGCTGAACATGGTCAACGACTCCGCCTTCGGACTGCAGGCGGGGATCTTCACCCGCGACACCGCCAAGGTCCAGGAGGCGTGGCAGCGGCTGGAGGTCGGCGGCATCGTCCAGGACGACGTCTCCTCCTGGCGCTCGGATCCGATGCCCTATGGCGGGACCAAGGGCTCGGGCGTCGGCCGCGAGGGCCCGCTCTACACCTACCGCGAGATGACCGAGGAGCGGCTGCTGGTGCTGCGCCGCTGAGGCCACGATCGGGGGAAGGGATCAGGGGGCACGCCCACCCAGCCGCACGGGGTCAGGAGTCCGCCCGGCGCCTGCCGGGCGGGGTGAGGAGTGAGGGGTGGGGAGTGAGGGGACAGGGCCGAGGCGCCGGGATGAGGGATCGGGCGCTGCGACTGGAGGCGGCGGCGTGACCGGGTAGTGGCCGCGGTGGTGGGTTGTCGGTTGCGGGCTGGGGCGCGGTCTGTGGGGAGAAACCCTGGGGAGGGCTACGGCGCGAGTCGGGTGGCGCCGCGTCGGGGCGCGACGGGGCGGGCGGCGCCGGTGACCACGAGCGCCCAGCCCTGGCCGCCACGGGCGATGGCATGGGGGCTGACGGTGAGCCTCCAGGGACCTGGGGCGGCTTCCGGCAGCCAGACCACCTCGACGTTGTTGACGCGGTCGGGTTCGCCATCGGACACCGACCGTCCCTGGACAAGGGCGTTGCCCGGGAAGCTGCCGTCGGGCCCGGAGACCACCAGGTCGAGGTCGTTCACCAGGTTGACCTCGGCGGCCGAGCTCGAAGGCGGGTCGGTCCACACCAGCACCGCCTTGAGGGGCCCTGGGACCGCCACCTCGAGGGTCATCTCGAAGGGCGCGTCGTCGGGACGGCGAAATCCGGCCCGCTCATCATGCACCACGAGATGGTGGTCGTCGCCCGCGAAGTACAGGGCGCGGTCGAGCTGGACCAGGCCCCAGCCCTGGTCGCGCGAAGGGATCGGCTCGACCCGCGAGCAGCCGAGGGTGGTGAGATCTACCGCTGCGCCGATCAGCGTCGCCTTGAGCAGCGCCGCCGACGGCACGAGGCTCGAGCGGTCGTCGGCGACGCCCGTCGGGTACCAGCCGTCGGTGTAGTACTGGCGGACGAGTGCGGCCAGACCGGCGGCCGTCGGGCAGGCCATCGAGGTGCCGGAGGCCGCACGCATGTTGCAGCTCGCTGTCCCGACCACGCCGTCGTTGGCCGCGGACCGGACGTTGTGGCCGGGCACCACGAGGTCGGGCTTGACCCGACCGTCCGCGGTCCAGCCGCGGGACGAGAAGTCGACGACGCAGGGGGGCTCGACGCCGGCATCCCAGGCGGCGCCGACC
>CAZKKP010000096.1:0-10417 GCA_964553295.1 uncultured Thermoanaerobaculia bacterium
CCGTGCTTGGCTGCGTCGAGCGGCCGCGGCTCCCTTGACGCCGACTGCCCTCCAGTGCGAGCTGCGACACCCGGTGAAGGAGAGCGGCTCGTCGGCCTTCGAGAGCACCTGCAGGACCGCGGCGGGACCAACCCGCCGGCGCCGAACGTTGTCGCGAGGGCTCGGGCGATCTCGGTGGTGCTCTTCTTGTCGTCGGCCGAGGCAGTCCTGCCCTTCCAGATCGACGGGTACGGCGCGAGCGCCTCTAGGACCGCTGCGGCGTCGTACTAAGTGGGCGGCCACTTGCCGGCGACGAAGCGCTGGCCGTGGCCGAACATGTGCGACGTTTCCTTGGTGCGGTTGCGCCAGGCTCCGAGCAGGGTGCGCGCCGCACCGGCGAGCTGGCGGGCCAGCTCGAGGCCGATGCCTCGATTGGCGCCGGTGATGCAGACGGTTGCCATGAGAACCTCCCCCTGGGGCTGGGGCGACGTGCGACGCCATCGCGGAATTCCCCGTTCGGCCGCCGGCGCCGGTGCTACAGTGGGCCATGGCCGACGACGGCGGCGCGTCCGTTCGCCCCTCCACCGTCACCCTCCCCGAGGTCCCGCCCGACGGGGCGACGACCCTTTTTGACTTCTTCGCCCAGCGCTTCCCGCGGATCCCTGCCGCGGTCTGGGTCGAGCGATTCGCGGCCGGCAGGATCTGGACCGACGACGGGCCGGTGGCGGCCGACGACCTCTACCGCCCTCTGCTGGTGGTCCACTATCGGCGGGAGGTCGAGCGCGAGCCGCCCGTGCGCACCGACTTCCGTGTGGTGTGGTCCGATCGCCACCTGCTGGTGGTGGACAAGCCGCCGAACCTCCCCGTCACCCCGGGCGGCCGCTGGGTGAAGAGCTGCCTGCTCCACCTGCTCGCAGAGGCCACCGGCAACGCCGACATCGTGCCCCTGCACCGCCTCGACCGGCTGACCTCCGGGCTGCTGCTGCTCTCCGTCGACCCGGCCAGCCGCTCACACTACGGTCGCCTATTCCAACCCGACCCCCTGATCCAGAAGACCTACACCGCGGTCTCGGAGGTGATCGGCGAGCCGTCGTCCGGGCGCTTCACCCTCGTCCACCACATCGCCCGCAGCCGGGAGCACCACTGGCGCCAGGTGGTCCGACCCGGCCTGCCCGCCAATGCCCGCTGTGAGGTCGAGGTGCTGCAGGCGGCCGGTGGGCTTGCCCTGCTCCGGCTGCGGCCCACCACCGGCCGCAAGCACCAGATCCGGGTCCAGCTCGCCGAGGCCGGCCTGCCGATCCTCGGCGACCCGCTCTACGGCATGTCGCCCTCCCACGGGCCGGACGACTCCTCGCAGCGGCTCTGGCTCGACGCCCACCTGCTCGCGGTCCACGGCTTCGCCGGTCCTGACGGCTGCGACCTCGACGCCGAGTGGACCTCGTCCCGGCCGCCGGCAAAGCTGTGGCGGCGCGCAGCGACCGGGTGCGATACCCTTCCGACGCGGAGGTGACCATGGCGACCGCCATCGACCGACGGAGCTTCCTGGCGTCCCTCGCGGCCCTCGGCATCACCGCCTGCACCCGGACGGCGCCGCGGACCTTCCCCGAGCTCCTGGCGGCCGGGGCGCCCGGCGACCTCGGCCTCGCCCAGGGCCGCGCCTTCGCCGACCGGATCCGGTCCAACCTGGAGTTCTACCTGGACTGACTGTCCCTCGACGGCGAGTTCCCGCCCGCGGCTCTCCTCGAGGTGGCGCGGGGCTTTGCGCCGGTGCTGGCCGACGCCCCGGTCATCCTCCGCCTGCGGCCCGCCGACGGCCCGGCCCTGGTGACCCTGGTGGAGGCCGGGATGATCGGCAAGATCGGCTTCAACGAGCACCGTCTCGGGGTCTGCCTCAACTTCCTGAGCCACGTCGACGACGGCCAGCCGGGGCGCTTCGGCGTGCCGGTCCACTGCCTGCTGCGGGCGGTCCAGAACTGCGCGACCCTCGACGACGCGGTCGCGGCGGTGGCGTCCACGCCCCGCGGTGCCTCGGCCAACTTCCTGCTCGCCCAGCACGCCGCCGACGGCCCGCACGCCGTCGACCTCGAGGTCGCCCCGAACGCCGTCGCCGAGATTCCCGACCGCGGCGGCGACCTGATCCACACCAACCACTACCTGAGCGCCACGCTCGCCAATGGGTGCACGAGCGGCCGCGGACCGTCGACCATGAAGCGGCAGGCCCGGACCGTGCAGCTCGCCGCAGAGCTCGGCGGGACCGTGGCCGACCCGGTCCGCCGTGCGCAGCGGGTACTGGAGTCGCGGGCCGACCAGCCCTACCCGATCAGCCGGCACGGCAACCCCGACCCGTCGTCGTCGACCCTGGCCGGGATCGTCATGGACCTCACCGGCAACCGCTTCGTGGTCGCCGCCGGCCCGCCGCACCTGGAGCCCTGGGCCGAGCTGCCCGGCGTGTGACACCGGCTCTTCGCGGGCCGGGAATCACCGAGGCAGCAGCGACCGGAAACGCCCCGACCGACGCAGCCGCACCCCATCCTCCTGGGCGGCCTCGAGTTCGGGCCGGAAGCGCTTCCAGGCATCCGCGGCGTCGGTCCGACGCAGCCAGTCGCCGACCTTGTCCAGGTTGGCCGGCTGCTCTCGGACCAGCAGCAGATCCCTCTGGCGGTCGCCATCCCACCCGACCTCCACCACCTCCGTGTCGAGCCCCGTGAGATACGCGTCACGCTCGCACGCAGGCCGGTTTGTAGACCTGGAGTATAGCCCGCCCGACGAGCTCCCCTCCGTGTTGCTGGTGCCTCGAAACCCGATGCGCTGCGGTGCGGCTCTGCCCGGCTTGCTCTCGAGCGAACCCTTGGGCCACACCCTGGCGGGATCCTCCCAGCCGGTCGAGGCGTGTGCTCCCGATCCCGTTCCCGTGTCCGGATCTCATGCTGACCACGGCTCTTCCACGAGGTCGGCCCAGGCCACCAGGCGGCCCTTGCTGCGCTCCTGACTGTCATCCCCGGCGTAGACCACCACCCGGTCCGCGATCCTGAAGCGCGGGCTCTCGCCGGCGTCGAGGCGGCCGGCGAACTGGACGAGGCCGGAGAAGTAGCCCGAGGACGGCGTCTTGCCGGCCTTGACCTCGACCGCCGAGAGCTCGCCGCCGCGGTCGAGAACCAGGTCGACCTCGAGGCGTCCCCTCTCCTGGTAGAAGAACATCCTGGGCCTGCGTCCCCGGTGGCGGTGCCGCTTCAGGACCTCGGCGATGACGAAACCCTCGAACAGCGCGCCCCGCAGGGGGTGGGTCAGGAGCTGCTCCGGCCGCTCGATGCCGAGCAGGTTGGCCGCAAGCCCCGAGTCGTGGAAGTACAGCTTGGGTGTCTTGACCAGCCGTTTGCCGAAGTTGGCGTGGAACGGCGGGAGTCGGAATACCAGGTAGCTCGCCTCCAGCACCGACAGCCAGGACCGCGCTGTGGGCTGCGAGACGCCGCACTCGGACGCCAAGGCGGACAGGTTCAGCAGCTGCCCCACCCGTCCAGCGCAGAGCTGGAGGAAGGTGCGGAACTGGAGCAGGTCGCCGATCCGCAGGTGCTGCCGCACGTCCCGCTCCACGTAGGTCGCGACGTAGTCCGCGAGCCACTCGTCGGCGGGCAGCCGGCGATGGTGGATGCGAGGGTATCCGCCGGTCCAGAGCACGGTCTCCAGGTCCACCGGTGCTCCGGGAAAGCGCCTCAGCTCCTCGAGGTCGAGCGGCAGCAGCTCCAGCAGGGCGGTTCGTCCGGCGAGGGACTGACTGACGCTGGACATCAGGGTCAGGTTCTGCGACCCGGTGAGCACGAACCGTCCGGGCCTCGGGTCGTCGTCGACCATCCCCTGGAGGTAGGAGAGAAGGTCCGGCGTCCGCTGCACCTCGTCGAGCACCGCCCCGTCCGTGAATCGGGCCAGGAAGCCGAGCGGGTCCTCCACCGCGAACGCGCGCTCGGCCGGGTTCTCCAGGGACACGTACGCCCGATCCGGGAAGGTCATCCTGCTCAGCGTCGTCTTGCCCGACTGGCGGGGTCCGGTCAGGGTCACCACCGGGTGGCGACTGGCGAGCTCGAGGAGGTGCGTGCGGAGTGTCCTGTCGATCATGCTCGCAGTCTACATCTGGCCGAATTCAAAGTCCAGTCTTTAATCTGGCCACATCCGATCTTCCGGAACCTCATTTGGCGGGGACGGTCTTGCCTGGAATGCGCCGGGTACCGCTCGGCCCGGAAGGCTCGTGGGTCACCGGCCAGGTCATCGGCATCGACGGCGGCCTCTCCACCGTCCGCGGCAAGGCCACCGCCTGAGCCCCCTCGCCCGGTCTCCGTCATCAATGATCGATAACCTGATCACGTCCTCCGCTTCGAGGCATCAGATCAGAAGCGAAGCCGACCGACCAGCCGCACGTCGCGGCTCGGGTTCTGGGCGACCGCCTTGTAGCTGTAGAGGAAGTCGGTGTAGGCCTCGTCGAGGAGGTTGCGCACCGTGAGGTCGAGACCCCAGGCAAGACCTCCCGCGGGCGCCTCGAAGCCCGCCCGAAGATCGACGAGAGTGTAGCTGTCCGTGGCGACGCCGAAGGGTTCGTCGGGACCCGAGACCTCCTGCGAGCCCACGAGGTGGACGTCAAGGCCGACGAAGGGTGAGCGCAGCGGACCGAGGGACGAGCCCTCGACGACCGCCCGAAGCAGCCAGCGGGCCGCAGGCTCCTGGGGCAGCGGCGCCCCGGTCTCCTCGTTCTCGGTGTCGACCAGCGAGTAGGTCGCTCCGAGGCGCAGCCAGTCGGTGGCGAGCCCCTCCAGCGAGACCTCGAAGCCCTGGATCGTGGCGTCCGCCTGAAGGTACTCGAACACCGGCAGAGCGCCCTGCGTCTGACCGGTGTCGGCGAGGTAGATGAAGCGGTCGAACTCGGTCCGGTAGCCGGTGACGTAGCCCCGGAGCCGGTCGCTCTCGTAGCGGACCGACAGCTCGCCGTTGAGGTTGGACTCCTCCTCGAGGTCGGGGTTGCCGCGCTGGACCGCGGAGACGCCATTGTGGATTCCGTCCGCAAACAGCTCGAAGGCGTTGGGCGGGCGCCAGCCGCGGCCGAGGTTGCCGGTGAGCGACAGGGACCGGTCGAGGCGGACGACCAACCCCACGGCGCCGGTGAGGTGGCTGTAGTCGTTCGAGAACCCGTCCGGGAGATCGCGGCCGGCATCCGGGGGCACCTCGAGGTCTGCAGTGTCCCACCGGGCGCCGAGGCTCACGATCACCCGGTCGAGCCCGTCGTCGCCCCGGGAGAACCGCCCTTCCTCGAAGAGCATCAGGGCGTAGCCGTCGCTCGTGTACTCGGGCAGCAGCCCACTGATGTCCTGGGGCTGGGGCGTGTTACGCAGCCCGACGTGCTCGACCGCCACCCGTCCCCTGAAAGGGCCGATGGGCCGGTGTTGGAGCCCGGCCCTCAGGCTCTGCGTCACCAGCTCCAGGTCGACCGCAGGACGACCGGCGAGCGCCGCCGGGAACGCCTGGCGCAGGTTGGTCTGGTGGCCGACCGTGAGGTCGACGTCTCCGGCCTTCGTGGGCAGGTACAGGTCGCCGGCGAAGAGGTCGTCCTCGAGGCCCAGCCGGAAGCCCGGCGGGCGGTAGAAGCCGGTGTCGAGCTCCCAGTGGTTCCAGCGCAGACGAGCGGTTCCCCACGCGCCCGAGAGCCCGATGGTCGCGTTGCCGTTGGTCTGCTCGAAGTCGGTGTTGTCGAGCCTCCCGTCCGGGGTCCGGATGTCTCCGGAGTCGCGGCGGACCAGGCCGAGGTTCCAGCCGAAGGCGCCGAATGCGCCCTCGACCTCGGCCCGGCCCGTGAGCTCGTCCGCATTGGCGCCCCAGCCGACGGCCACCTCGCCGCGGACGAGGGTCTCGTCGCCATGGGAGACCAGCAGCGGCGGCTGCAGGATGTTGATCACGCCGCCCATGGCGTCAGGGCCCCACAGCACGCTCGCCGGCCCGCGGACGACCTCGACGCCGCTGGCCAGACTTGCCTCGACGTTGGGCGAGTGCCGCCAGCTGAACTGCTGGTGGTTCAGCGGCACGCCGCTGTTCAACACCCGGATCCGGTTCTCGGACAGGCCGCGGATCACCGGCGTGCCCAGCCCCTCGCCGGTCGGGATGTTGTTCACACCCGGCGTCGTGGCCAGGGCCTGTCCGAGCGAGGCGGTGCTCTCCCGCTTGATCTGGCTCCCCGCCACCGCGTCGACCTGCTGGGCCACATCGAGCCGGCTGACCGCGAACGGAGAGGCGGTGACCGTCACCTCGTCCACGAAGCGGGAAGGCGCGAGCTCGACGGTGATTTCGCCGCCCGGCACCGCGATGACACCATGGTGGCTGGCGAAGCCGGCGAGGTGAACGCCGAGTGTGAACCTGCCGGCCGGCACCCTACGCAGCAGGAAACGCCCCTGGCTGTCGCTGAGCACGAGCCGGTCCAGCTCGACCAGGCGGACCTGCGCTCCCGGTAGCGGGCCTCCTCCCGAGTCGACCACCCGTCCGGCGACCGAGTGGCCGGCGTCAGCGGTCGGCCCGGGCGCCGCATCGGCGAGCGTTGAGCCGCTGAACATGAAAACAAGAGACAGCATCGTCACACAGAGTGCACTCGGCACACGACACGCTTCACGCATGGGATCCTCCAAGAAGCCGAGAGGTCAGGTCGACAGAGCGGGGTCGAGCCGGATCAGGCTCCTGGAGGAGATCGAGCCGAACGGGCGACGGGCGCCCGGAGGTCGGTCGTCAGGAACGGCGCCGCACTCGGCACCGCGGCCGACTCGGGCCCCAGGGCCGTGAGCCGGGTTGCCAGAGTGAGCGAGCGGAGGCAGCGCAGCAGGCGACACGAGAGGCAGGCGTGGGCGTCGTCGACCCCAGATTCGTCGGCCGCGTCCGGACGCACATCGACCGGTTCTTCGCCGCCATGGCACCCGTCGGGATCGCACCCTCGGATGCAGGTGTGGCCGAGGAGGCCACCGGCGATCGTCCAGCCGAGCAACGCCAGGCACAGCCAGCCGAAGGGGGCACGCCTGAAGCGCCGGCGACTCGAGCCCCGACTCACGAGGGACAGTGTAGCAACCTCCCCAGGCCGGCGCCAGGGGCCCTCAAGCTCCCACGAGACTTCCGAGCTAGCCCCCGGACCCACAGCCGCTGGTGTCTCCCGACTCGAAGCCGTCGGCGATGATGCCCGCCCCCGCACTGACCAGCGCCACCCAGCGGGCGTACCCAAAGCCCGTCCACTGGTCGACGAGCCAGGCCGCCCGGTACCCCCCGGAGTTGCCGTCGAGGTCTCCCACGACGCCGGTGCTCATGGTCTGCGACCAGGGACGGATCAGAAGACGAGGCCGAGAGAGAGATACCAGGAGCGCGGGTAGCGCGGGCCGTAGACGTAGCCGGCGTCGCGATCGGGGCCCTGGTCGAGGTCCTGCTGGAACTCGTCGGTGATGTTGCGGCCACCGGCGGCGAGGCGCAGGCGGGTCGTGGGCTCCGAGGCCAGGGGAAACTCCCTGGACAGGCGCAGGTCCAGGGTGAGGAAGGGCTCGCTGGTCTCGAGGCGGTCCTCGGGGATGAAGCCCTCGTAGTGGGGCACCTTCATCTCGCCGGTGTAGCGGGCGCCGAGCCACAGGTCGGCCAACGACGGGATCCGCCAGGCGACGGAGGCGACGCCGTAGACGTCCGGCGTGCGGAAGAACTCGGTGACGCCGAAGTCGGGATCAGGGCTGTCGCGCTCCGCCCGCTGCACGACGACGCCGAGCTGCAGCTCGAGCCGGTCGCCGTGCGCCCACCCCAGGTTGAGCTCGACACCCTTGACGGTGGCGCTGCCGAAGTTGGTGCGGGTGAACTCCGCGCCCGGGGTGAGCGGGTCGTCGTCCGCGACCACAAGGAACAGGTCGTCGAGCCGGGTCCGGAAGAGGTTGGCCTCGACCAGGCCGACCCCTCCCCAGACCAGCGGCGTCCACTCCATGCCGAGGCTGCTGCTCAGCGAGCTCTCCTCCTGAAGGTCCGGCGCGTTGCGGATGACCTGGCCCTCGCCGCCGACCTGAGTGATGTGCAGGTCCTCGTCGAAGACCTGCGGGCCTCTGAAGCCCGAAGCGACGGACAGGCGCCAGGTGAGGTCGGCGCGGGGGCTCTGCCTGACGGCGACCCGCGGCGACACGATGACGTCGTCGATCTCGGAGAAGTCGTCGACCCGGGCGCCGTAGACCAGCTCCCAGCCCTTGCCCAGCAGCCAGTTGTCCTGGAGAAAGAGACCGAGGTTGGAGTAGGTGTCGGCGATGAACCGGTCGTAGGCCGGCTGGGTGTCGGTGAGCTCGTCCCGGGAGTACTGCACCCCCCAGGACAGGAAGTGGTCGCCGAGCCGGTGGTTGACCTGGGAGTCGAGGATGAGCAGCGGGTTCTCGGTCGAGCCGTAGGCGTTGGGGTCCATGCCCGAGCCGTAGTAGGTGTCGCGCTCGGTCTGGGCGTAGGCGGCGGTCAGCCGGTAGTCGAGCCTCGAGTTCGTGGTGTGGACCCAGCTCAGGGACACGGTGTCGCGGGTCGAGTCGACGCTCTCCGCCACCTCGGCCATGAACTCCGGCAGGTCCAGGCTGTCGCCGCCGCGGCGGCTCTCTCTCAGGTGGGCGTAGTCGAAGCTCAGCCGGGCGTTGCCGTCGAGCAGGAACCACCCGGTGCGCACCCCGGCGGCGGCCATGTCCCGCATGGAGACCTCGCTGAAGCCGTCGCCGTCCACGTCGAGCGCGTCCACCGAGTCGACCTGGCCGAAGCCGCTGACGAACATCTCCTTGTCCGGTGACACCCAGTCGACGGCGCCGGTGAACGAGGTGGCGCCGTCACCACCTCCGTAGCTCTCGGCCAGCGCCGAGAGCTCGCCGCCGGACCGCACGGGGACCCGGGGGATGACGTTGACCACGCCGCCCACCGAGCCCGGCCCGTAGACCGCCGAGCCTCCCCCCTTGACCACCTCGATGCGCTCGATCATGCGCGCCGGGATGTGCTCGACGCCGTACACCTGCGCCAGGGCCGAGATGATCGGCTGGCTGTCCACCAGGATCTGGGTGTAGGCGCCGTCCAGACCGAGCAGCCGGATCTGCTGGAAGTTGCAGTTCTGGCAGTTGTTCTCCACCCGCACCCCGGTGGTGAACTCGACGGCGTCGGCCAGGGTGCGCGCCTCCATCCTCTCGATCTGCTCCCGCCGCACCACCTCGGTGCGCACCGGCACCTCGTCGAGCCGGCGCTCCGAGCGGGTCGCCGTGACCACCGTCTCGGCGCGGAAGCTCGGGTACAGGACGACGTCGACCACCACCGGCGCACCGTCCACGGCGACCGGGCTGGAGTGCAGCGGCTGGAAGCCGTCCGCGGTCACCAGCAGATGGTAGACGCCCCCGGCCAGGCCGCTCAGGCAGTAGCGGCCCTCCGCGTCGGTCGTCGTGCTGTCGCCCGACTGCTCCACGATCACGATCGCACCGGCGACCGGCGCCATCGCCGGGCTCCGCACCACCCCGGACAGCTGGCAGTCCTCCTCGGCGCCCGCCAGCACCGCCGCACTCATCAGAAGGCCCACCAGGCCGATCACACGAATCCTCGCCGTCAACGTCGAAGCACCCATCGTGTCCCCCTTGATCCTCGATGGCGAGCCCACGCCGCGCCGGGCCCCGTCGGGGGCTTCAGCACGAACCGTGCCCGATCGAGACCGCGTTTCAGTACGACGGGTCAGTCGATGCTTACGGCGGACGTAATCCCCCGTTCGGCGACCGTATGCCGGTGGTCTCCTCCGGGGTCCGCCGTCACCGGCCGTCCTCGCCGGCCCGCTCGCGGTCGAGGCCGAAGCGGGCGACGTAGTGGCTCATCGCCCGGGGGCTGAGGCCGAGAGCGGCCGCGGCGTCCTTCTTCGACCACCGGGTCTTGCGCAGCGCTTCGACGAGGAGCCGCCGCTTGTGCTCCTCGACCTGGCCGATGAACCCCCCGGAGGGGTCGTCACGAGCCGGCTCGCGGCCCTCCTGGATCTCCACCGGAAGATGCTCGAGGCCAATCCCGCCGCCGCCCGCGATGACCAGGGCCCTCTCCAGGACGTTGCGCAGCTCGCGGACGTTTCCCGGCCAGGGATAGGCGGTGATCGCGTCCATGGCCTCGGCGTCGACGCCGCAGGGGCGGAGCCCGCAGCGCGGACCGACGTGGCCGAGCAGGTGCTGGGCGGTCTCGGGAATGTCCTCCGGGCGGGCACGGAGGGGCGGCAGCGTGATCGGGAAGACCGCCAGGCGGTAGTAAAGGTCCTCGCGGAACCGGCCCTCCCGGACCATCTCCAGGAGATTCCGGTTGGTCGCCGCGATCACCCGCGCCTCCACTCTCACCTCCGCCGAGCCGCCGACCCGGGTGAAGGTGCCGTCCTCGAGCACCCGCAGCAGCTTGGCCTGGCGCTCGAGGGGAATCTCGG
>CAZKKP010000097.1:0-10374 GCA_964553295.1 uncultured Thermoanaerobaculia bacterium
GGCGAGCCAGCCGAGGTGCCGAGCGCCCACGAGCCGGGGCGCGAGCGGCCCCTCGCCGGCGATGATCAGGGTCTGGGGCTCGCCGGCCTCCCGCCAGGCCTGCCAGGCGTCCAGCGGCGCCTTGTGCGCCACCAGCCGGCCGCCGAGCACGAAGCCCTGCCCGGCCTCGCTGCGCGGCAGCCCGGGTTCGATCCACGGGGGCACGACCACGGCGCCGGGCAGAGCGGCAGCCGCGAGCTCGCCGGCCATGTAGGCCGAAAGCACCACCAGCCGGGCGCCTCTCAGGGCCTCGCGACGGGCCGTCGTCAGCTCGAGCTGCCGCCGTCGGTAGCAGTCGTCGGGCAGGCAGGCGCGGCAGGGCTCGTCGGCCATCGTGACGGCGCACGGCGAGCCGTCGGGCAGGGTGCGGCCCGGTCCGGGGCAGAAGACCCGGTGGTCCTGCACCGTGACCACCGCCCGCCCGGTGGCGCCTGCTCGCTCGAGGGCCACCGGGTTCATGACGTTCTGCACATGCACCACGTCGGCGGAGTCGAGCAGCGCCCCGAGCCGGCCCAGCCGAGCCGGCGCCGCCACCGCCGAGCCGAGGCCGCGGACCGCCACCACCTTCACCCCGGGCGGCGGCGATGTCTCCATCCGACCGCAGCCGAGCGTCACCTGAAGGCCCGCCTCTCGAGCGGCGCCCATCACCTGCAGCAGGTGCTGGTCAGCCCCGCCGCGCACCGACAGCCGGTCGGTGAGGAAGAGCATCCGCATCTCGGCATCCTATCCGTTCCTGTCCGCGACCCCGCCCCCCCCCGAGCCCGAGCCCGATCCACGACTTCGTTTCCGGACCGCGCGCGACATCCGGGGTCGGGCGGCGGGCCGCCGCCCGCCGCCCTCGCCCGGCCCGACCTGCCGGGCCGGCGAGGTCCTCCTCAGCCGCCGTAGCGGCTCAGGGTGCGGCGGGTGGGGAGGTAGACGGCGGCGGGCTCGGGGCCGCGGCCGGCGTCGACGGTGACCGTGGCTCGCTCGTACAAGCCCTCGGCGACGCCCTCGTAGAGGTCCAGGCGGCGGAAGTCCTCGGCGCCGAGGCCGCGGTAGAGCCGGCCCTCGACGGCGCCCTCGGCGGCCTGCCGCAGGGCCTGCCACTGGCAGCCGGGCAGGTCGAGGGCATCGTAACCGTGCAGGACGGCGGGCGCCGCGCGGACCCGGCGCTCGAGCAGGCTGGAGGTGAACCCCTCTTCGAGCAGGGTGCCGTAGCAGAACAGCGAGGAGGGCGGCGGGTCGTCGACGGCGCGGACCGCGAGCCCGTGGGGCGCCTCGGTCATGGCCCTCTCCCGGCGCCGAGCTCGCGGGACCGCCGACCGGGCTCAGGACGGCACACCGGAGACCTCGTGCGGCAGGGGGAACCAGCGGAGGGACTCGAGCTCTCCGGTCAGCGGCGACGGCGCCTGCGGCAGGGCGTGCCGGCGCTCAGCCTCGACGACCAGGCGGCGGGCCGCCTCGAGGTAGCCGCACAGGGCGTCCTCGGGCTCGGTGAGGCGCCGGCTGCGGTACTGGAGGCGGTCGTCGCCGAAGCGCACCTCGTCAAGGCCGAGGGTGGCGTCCGGGCTTTCGAGACGGTGCCGCCAGGTCCCGGCGTCGGGCTCGAAGGCGTACTCCGGCAGCAGCTTCCAGCCGTGGTCGGCGATCAGGTGCACCGCCTCGACGAGGAAGTCGAAGGCATGGTCGGCGATGAAGTAGTTGAAGTTGACGCGGACCCAGCCGGGCTTCACCCCTTCGCAGCCGGAGTGGATGGCGGCGCGGAAGCGTGACGACCGCTCGAGGTCGATGCCGAGCAACCGGTGGCCGTAGGGGCCGGCGCAGGAGCAGCCGCCGCGGGCCTGGATGCCGAACAGGTCGTTGAGCAGGGCGACGACGAAGTTGTGGTGCAGGTAGCGTTCGCCGTGGCGGATGAGGAAGCTGACGATGGACAGCCGCTGCGCCTGGCGACTGCCGAGGATGTGCAGTCGGGGGTTGGCCGACCACGAGGCGATGGCGCGCTCGACGAAGGACCGCTCGCGGCGCTCGATCTCGTCCTCGCCGACGGCGGCCTTCAGCGCGAACACCAGCCCCGCCCGGATCGACTCGACGATCGCCGGGGTGCCGCCCTCCTCGCGATGGCTCGGGTCGGAGATGTAGCAGTGGTCGCGCTCTGAGACATAGGACACCGTGCCGCCGCCGGGCGTGGTCGGCACCCGGTTGGTGAGCAGGCGGCGCTTGACCACCAGCACCCCCGGGGTCCCTGGGCCGCCGATGAACTTGTGCGGCGAGATGAACACGGCGTCCTTGAAAGCCAACGGGTCGGCGCCGGCGGCCGCGTCGGCGTTCATCGCGATCCGGACGTAGGGCGCCGCCGCGGCGAAGTCCCACAGCGCCAGGGCGCCATGCCGGTGGAGCAGCGAGGAGATGCCGTCGGTGTCCGAGACGATGCCGGTGACGTTCGAGGCGGCGGAGAAGGCGCCGATCCGCAGCGGGCGCTCGGCGTGTCGGGCGAGTCGCTCGGCGAGCATGTCCTGGTCGATCCGGCCGTCGGAGTCCTCGGCGATCACCTCGACGTCGGCGATCGTCTCGCGCCAGGGGATCTCGTTGGAGTGGTGCTCGTAAGGGCCGATGAACACCACCGGCCGGTCGGCCTCGGGGATCCGCTCGAGGAGCCGGTAGCGGGCGGCGAGCTCCGCCGGCAGCCGCAGGTTGAGGATGTCGATCAGCTTGAGGATCGCCGCGGTGGCGCCGGCGCCGCAGAAGATAACCACGTCGTCGTCGTCGCCGCCCACGGCCCGGTGGATGATCCGGCGGGCGTCCTCGCGGAAGCGGGTCGTCTGCAGGCCGGTGCTCGAGGTCTCGGTGTGGGTGTTGGCGTACAGGGGCAGGACCTCGTCGCGGATGAAGTCCTCGATGAAGGCCAGCGACCGGCCCGAGGCGGTGTAGTCGGCGTAGCTCACCAGCCGCGGCCCCCAGGGGCCGGCGATTGCCCGGTCGGCGCCGATGACGCCCCGGCGGATGGTCTCGAGCAGGCGTTCGGTGGTCGTCACGCGGAGTACCTCGCAAGGCTGTCGGTTTCGCGACGACGTCTCGACTGGTATGCTGTCGAGACACGGCGGTCGGCTCGACTCGCGGCCGACGGTAACCCATACTCTCATGAGATGGCACGGACATCGGAGGTGTGAGATGAGGTCACGGCGGCTCGCGTCGGCCCTGGCAGTGTGTGGAGTGGTGCTGGTCGGGGGCTCTGCCTCTGCGCAGGTTCCCCAGGCCCAGCGGGAGTCACTGCTGGCGCTTTTCAACGCCACCGGCGGGCCGAGCTGGATCGAGAGGAGTGGCTGGGGAGGCGCCGTCGGGGGAGAGTGCGCCTGGTACGGCGTCGAGTGTCACGAGGTCGGTGGCACGTTGCACGTCGCAGCGCTGCGGCTGTCCGAGAACGGTCTGGTCGGCACGATCCCTCCGGAGCTCGGCCAGCTCTCGAACCTCGTCGAGCTCGACCTCGGCGACAATCGTCTCACCGGCTCTCTGCCGCCCGAGCTTGGTCAGCTGGCGACCCTGGCCATCTTCAGCGCCCAGAGCAACCAGCTCAGCGGTGAGCTGCCCGACGAGCTCGCCGGCCTGGTCTCGCTGACAGGGCTCTGGTTGGGCGACAACCGATTCGAGGGCGAGCTGCCGGGCTGGCTGTTCGAACTCCCCAACCTGGAAGCGCTGCTGATCTGGAGCACCGGGATCTCCGGGCCGATTCCACCTGAGATCACTCAGGCGACACGTCTCCGCGCGCTCGGTCTCGACGAGAACCGTCTCGAGGGCGCCATCCCCGCCAGTCTCGGCGCCCTCACCGATCTCGAGTACCTCGGGCTGTGCTGTAACCAGCTCACCGGGACGATTCCTTCCTCCCTCGGGCAACTGCGGAACCTGCGCGCTCTGTCTCTGGCCTGGAACCGGCTTTCCGGTTCGATCCCGCCCGAGCTCGGCAATCTCAACCAGCTCGTGGAGCTGTGGCTCGACGGCGCCGGCCTGTCCGGAGAGATCCCGGCGGAGCTCGGCGCCTTGACGAAGCTCGAGCAGCTGCTGCTCGCGCAGAACCGGTTGACGGGTCCGATCCCGCCCGAGCTCGGCGACCTCGCGAGCCTGCGCTCGCTGGTCCTGTACCTCAACCAGCTCTCGGGCGCGATTCCGCCGGAGCTGGGGCGGCTCGAGAACCTCTCCCACCTGTGGCTGGCCTTCAACCGGTTCACGGGCACGATTCCGGCCGAGCTCGGTCAGCTCGGCAACCTGCGCGAGCTCGTTCTGAACCTCAATGGCCTGTCGGGGGAGGTTCCCCCGGAGCTCGGCGGCCTGGGATCCCTGGAGCGCCTCGGGCTCGGGGGCAACAGGCTCGGCGGCGACGTGCCGGCGGCGCTGTCGCAGCTGGAGAAGCTGAAGAACGGGGAAGGGCTGGAGCTGCGCTGGAACCTCCTGTCGAGCGATGACGCCGCGCTGAACGAGTTCCTGGCGCGCAAGCAGGTCGACGGCGGCGACTGGCAGAGCTACCAGACGGTGCCGCCACGAGGCGTCACGGCGGCCGTGCTCGGCGCCGAGGCCGTCCAGCTCGGCTGGAAGCCGATCGACTACGTCTTCGACGCTGGCGGCTACCAGGTGCTCGCCGCCACAGCTCCAGGCGGCCCTTACGAGGAGGTCGGCCGCACCGCCAGCAAGGAGGCGGATGGGATCCTCGTGTCCGGTCTCCAGCCGGAGACGACGTACTACTTCGTCGTCCGCACCGTGACCCTGCCCCACGGCGCCAACCGTAACCCCTTGATCAGCGACCCGAGCGATGAGGTCGCCGCGACCACGGCGGCGGGCGTCGCCTGCCGGTTGACGTGTGACGCCGTCGTGCCGGTCTCCGGTGGAGTCGGCGAGGACGTGGAGTTCGCGGCCGAGGTCGTGGTCGACGACTGCAGCCTGGAGGCCGAGGTGCAGTGGTGGTTCGGCGACGGACAGGGCGCCGACACGACGACCGCCCAGCACGCCTACGCCTTTCCCGGCGACTATGGCTGGACCTTCGTGGCCCGTGCCGGCGCCGCGGTCTGCTCCGCCTCCGGGACCATCTCGGTCAACGCCCCCGACGCCGAGTGCGGCAACCTGGTCTGTGAGGAGGGCGAGACCGCCTGGACCTGCCCGTCAGACTGCGGGTTCGCTGCGGGCGAGACCGGACGGGTGATGGGCGGCGGCCGGGACTTCGTGGTCCCGGCGGCGGTCGGCGGTGTCGCCGGGGCGGGCGGCACCTACTGGGTGAGCGAGGCGATGCTGGTCAACCCGGGCCCGACCGACGCCGTGGTGCAAGCGGTGTTCACGCCGGACGCCGCGCCGGGGAGCCCGGTCCTCGCCGAGCCGATGACGGTGCCCGGCGGCGCCGGCGTGTTCTGGCCGAACTTCGTGGAGTCGGTGTTCTCCGACACCCGCAACGGCAGCGTGCGGGCGCGTGCCGACCAGCCGGTGGTGTTCGTGTCCCGGACCTTCAACGACCTGCCGGACGGAACCTACGGGCAGTTCCTCGGAGCGGTGGAGCGCAGCCGCGCCGCCGGTCCGGGCACGACCATATACCTCATCGGCCTGAGTCATGACGACGCATTCCGGACGAACCTCATCCTCCAGGAGGTGGCCGGCGTCGAGACCACGGTCGAGGTCGTCAACTTCGACGGCGACGGCGTCGAGGTAGGCCGCCGGACCGCGACCGTGGCAGCCGGTGCGAAGCTGCAGCGAAACCTGGCCTACTTCGGCGGCGATGGGCTGGTGCACGGCTATGCGGCGGTCACCGCGACGAACGGCGGCCAGCTGGTGTCCATCGCCTCGGTGGTCGACCAGCAGACCGGCGACGCCATGACCGTCGACGCCCTCCATCCGATGCAGGTGGGCGCCGTCCAGGATGCGGCGACGGTGGCGAAGGCGAATGCCCTGGTCGATTTCAGCTGGTCGCCGCAGGTTCCCGAGGTCGGTCAGACGGTCCAGTTCACCGATCAGTCCGACGCGGCCGTCACCTCGTGGGCCTGGAGCTTCGGCGACGAGTCGACGAGCGACGAGCGCCACCCGACCCACGTCTACACGGCCGCCGGGACCTACACCGTGGTGCTCAACGTCAGCGGTGGCGGGATCCGCGCCTTCACTTACAAGCAGGTGCAGGTCGTCGAGGCGAATGAAGTGGCGGCCAGGCTGCTGCTTCCGGTCGTCGCCCGCCTCGCGGGGGCAGCCGGCACCGTGTGGCGGACCGACGTCTGGGTCATGAATCCGTTCCCCACGTCGCAGCAGCTCCGGTTGGAGTACCGAGTGGCCGGAGAGGCCACGCCGCGCCTGCAGCAGCTGACCATCCGCCCCGGCGAGCTGCTGGCCTATGAGGACGTGGTCGGCAGCCTGTTCCCGGCAGCCGGCGACGGCAAGGGCGCCCTCGCCGTGGAGGCCCCGGTCGGCGTCTTCGTCAGCTCGCGGACCTACAACCTCGGACCGGACGGGACCTTCGGCCAGGCGGTTCCGGCCCTGGCGGTCGGCGACCTGGTCACGACAGCGGACCCTGCGCTCATGCCCAAGATAAAGAGTACCAGTGACTTCCGCTGCAACATCGGGTTCACCGACGCAGCCGGCGAGGGCGCGACCGTCGAGGTCGTGCTGTACGCGGTCTCCTCTCGCGGTCTCGAGCAGCTCGCCACCCGTCAGTTCACCGTGGCGGCCTGGGAGAATCGCCAGGTCGACCGGATCTTCAACGTGATGGGGGTGACCGGCAGCCGCGAGGCAGCGCTCGCCTCGGTGGAGGTGATCTCCGGCGGCCCGGTCTATGCCTACGCCTCGAACGTCGACAACCGCACCGGCGACGCCGAGTTCATCCCCGCCATGCGGCCGTGACGCCCCTCGCCTCTCTGGTGTTCTTGCCTGATCCGCGCCCGAGCCCGGGGATCGGGGGACAGAGATCGGGGGACAGGGGACAGGGGACAGGGGACGGGAAGCCGGAGCCTGCGCCCCGGCCGCCCGCCGCCCGCGCGGGCGGGGTGAGGTGTGAAGGGTGAGGGGATTCCACCGACCGTTCTGCTGGCGGTAGTCGCCGCGGGCTCACACGACAGTGCGGTTCTGGCGTGGGTTCGAACCGGCTCGCGGTCCGGTTGAGCCGGACGATCACGGCGCCGTGGTCGACCAGGCGTCGGTGGTGCCTGAGTCGAAGCCGTCGACGAACAGGGCCAGGGCGGACTCGGGCAGATCGGCGCCGAGGTCGGCGATCACGACGTCGATCGCGGTGCCACCGTTGCCCGTGGTGGTGCAGTTGAAGGTGCCGAAGTGCAGGGCGATGACCCGGTGGTCGTCGTGGGCGATCACCGGCGAGCCCGAGGAGCCGCCTTCGGTGTCGGCGAAGTAGAGGGCGACCCTGCGCAGACCCGAGCCGGTGTTGTAGTTGGAGATGCCGTCAACCTCGGCGAACCCGCTCGGGTTGTGGCTGTCCGTGGACACGACGGCGATCTGCTTGCCGCGACCGAGGGGATGCTGGGGAAGGTAGATCCTCTCGTTGAGGATCGGGCCCGATGGGCGGAGAGTGGCGAAGCCGTAAGTCGGAGTTGGATTAACAGGCAGCTTGACGAGGCTGTAGTCGAGCACCGAGCTGGTCCGGATCAGGGTCGACGAGGTCGCGACAATCGGGCCGGGGCACTGGAGCTGGCCGCAGAACTGGCCGCAGCTGCCCTCCGCCATGAGCTCGAAGTCGGTGTCGCCGGCGGCGACGGTGCTGCCGATGCAGTGGTTGTTCGTCATCACGTGGCCTTCGTTGCCGACCAACCAGCCGGTGCAGAGGCCGCTCCCCTGGATGAGTAGCCGGGCCACGATGCGAGAGCGGTCGTAGATCACCGGGTCGCTCGCCTCGTAGCACCTGGCCCAGTCCTTGTCGTCGGTGCCGCAGACGGCCTCTGGGGTCCACAGCTCCACCGTCCCCCGTGCAATACGGTCGATCTCATAGCCCCATCCGCCCTGTCCGCCCGGTGAGTGGAGCTCGACCACCGCGGTGTCGCCCGGGACGTGGATTCCCCAGAAGCCGCCGGTCACGCCCCGCCCGTCCTTGCCCTGGTCCTCGTAGCGCCAGCTCCGGGCGCCGTCCGGCGAGCGGACCTCGACCCAGTCGCCGGGGGCGAGGTCGAAGTGCGCGAAGTAGGGTGCGATGTAGGTCGCACCAGGGTGGTGCATCTCGTGCTTCTCGACGATCTCGGCGATGCCGTCGAGGGTTGCGCCGCGGTAGGGGTGCGCGGTTCTGACCGACACGTTCTCGTACTCGCCCACCTGGAGCCGTGACGGGCTCGGCTCCCGTGGTCCGTCGGCAGCACCGAGGTCGGCGGCGGTCGTCAGGCCAGGAAGCCCACAGACCGCGATGAACAGGCTGAAACTCACGACTGTCCGCATGACAGATCCTCCCGCAGAGACCCGAGGTCCCCGGCTCCCACGATAGTGGGAGTCGCAAGGGATCGCAAACCAGGGCAACCCAGGCCAACCCCCCTGCCGCCGTCCCGATCCTGCCACCTGCCGATGCCGCTGTCCCAACCGTTGCTCGCGGTCGGCGCCACTCTCCCTGACCCTGTCGCTGCCCCCCCGAGCCCGAGCCCGGATATCCTTCCCCGATCGTGCGCAGAATCCGGGATCAGGCTCCCACGGGGCCCCTGAGTGTCGCGGAGCACTCCCGGTTCTGAACCACGGACGTGCTGCGAGAGGTTCACTGGGTCTTGACGCGCCAGCCCTTGCGCTCGAGGACGGCGCGCAGTCGCTCCATCTGATCGCCCTGTACCTCGATCCGATCCTCGACCACGGCGCCGCCGGTGCCGCAGGCGCGCTTGAGCTCGCCGGCGAGCTCCTTGAGGAAGGCGGGGTTGCGCGGCAGCCCTTCGATCACGGTGACGGTCTTGCCGCGACGGCCGGCGCGCTCGAGGCGGAGCCTTGCGGTGATCTTCTCCGGCACCGGCTGCTCGTCCGTCGTGGCGCACCTGCAGTCCGCGACCGGCCAGCCGCAGCGCGGGCAGATCCGCCCGTGCTGGGTCGAGAACACCGTGAGACCGTCCCGGTGGCGCATGACGCCATCATACGATTGGCGCCCGTTCCCGTTCCGAGCATCAGGGGGAAGGGGCAGCGGCAGGGGACAGGGGTCAGGGGTCAGGGCAGCGGCAGGGGCAGCGGCTCGTTGGGCGGGAGATCCGGCGGTTACGGGCCTGGTGCCGGGGTCGTCGGCAGCCAGGCCTGGCGCACGCCAACCTCCGCGATCCAGTCGTTGCCGGCGTAGCTGCGGCCAAGGTCGCGGCACCAGGCGTTGAGCTCGGCGAGCAGGTGGTGGTAGGCATCTCGGGCGGCGGCAGGCCAGTCGCTGCGGTGCTCCGGCAGGCGGCCGTGTGCCACGGGGGGCGGCAGCGGGGTCGGGTGTTGATGGGCTTGATGAGGGGGGTACATCTGGCAGCTCCCTTCGGCGCGGGTTTCGTCATGAGTAATAGCATAAAGAAGGCGTAACTCGATGTCCAGGGGTCAATGCCGGCGCCGCCGGTTTCCATCGGCGCCGTCGCGGTGTCACACTCACCGGTACGGAACCACCGGACGGCGTGGTGCTCACACGAGGCAGCAGCTCACTCGGGGGTGCGAGATGCTCCGAAGGAATCTGACCCAGTTGGTCGTGCTCGGCGCCATGTGCGTCGCCCTGGACGGTGCGGCACAGGGCCCGCCGGCCGGGCTTCCCGAGCTCGAGCGCACCGGGGTGGTGGTGCCCTGGGAGGACTTCAAGAAGATCCTGGAGCAGCTCACGCGGCCGACGCCGCCGCCGCCCGTGGCGCGCCCGCCGGTCGACTTCGCCTACTCGGCGTGCGAGGCCGCCGCCGAGGCTGACGGCGACGGCCGCCGGGTGCGAGTCGTGCTGAGCTTCTCGGTGCAGGTACTCGCCGACGACGTCTGGGTCGAGGTGCCGGTGATCGGGGACGGGGTGGCGATCGCCGCGGCGAGCATGGACGGGGCGCCGGCCCGGTTGCACCGCGCGAGGTCGGGGCACGCGGTTGCTCTGCGCGGTGCCGGGCTGCGGCGCTTCACCCTGGAGTATGCCGTGCCGGTCGAGGAGGTTAGGGGAACCCGGGCGGCCCGGCTGCGCTTCCCGGCGGCGCCCGCGGTGGCTCTCGAGGTGGTCGTGCCGGGCGCCGAGGTCGACGTCGAGATCGAGGGTGCGGTGGTGCGTGACGTCATTCGCCGTGAGGGTGGGACCCGGGTGCGGGCCGCTCTGACCCGTTCCGGCGACGCGACGGTGAGCTGGTTCCCGCGGCCGGAGGCGGGTGACCGGGAGTCCAAGGTGTTCGGCGAACTCGCAACCCTGGTCCAGATCGGCGAGGGCGCGCTGCGCGG
>CAZKKP010000098.1:0-720 GCA_964553295.1 uncultured Thermoanaerobaculia bacterium
CTGGTTGAGCTCGGGCGAGAACATGTGGGCCGAGAAGTAGCCGCGCCGATCGACCAGCGTCAGGTCGGCGAGCTCGTCGAGCGCGCGCTCCAGCGCCGGCGCCTCGGCCCCGGCGGGCGCGGTCAGGTGGCGGAAGAAGCTCCTCGCCGCACCGGTGTACAGGTTGCCGCCGGAGAAGTCGTTGCCGAAGAAGGCCACCAGTCGGTCGCGCTTGGCCCGCGGCAGACCGCCCTCGCGGTCGCGGAAGCGCTCCGGCTTGCGGAAGGCGACGTCAAAACGAGCGGTCGGAAAGCCCGACTCGCGCATCAGCAGCATCGCCGGCGGGGCCAGCGCGGTGTCCAGTCGCCAGCCGCCGGCGAAGCCGCGCAGCACCGTCGGCACCTCGACCACCGTGAAGCCGTCGTAGGGGTAGCCGAGCCCCGCCTCGGCCGCCGCCGCGAGACGCTCGGTCAACCAGGCCCGGACCTCGCCCGCGGCGTCAGCGAGGTGCTCGAGGTTGGCGTCGTGGCGGGGGTCGAGCAGCAGCTCGAGGTGCACCCCCTCGATCTCGGTCTCCAGGCTGGTGAACCGGCCGGCGACCAGCGCCGCCTCAGAAAGCGGCGCCCCGGGCGCGAAGCGGATGACAAAATTCGACGCCGTGCCCGGCAGCACCCGGCGCGGCCAGTCCAGAATCTGGAAATCCGACGCGTAGGCTCCGCCCGTCGCGACGCCGGATATCGT
>CAZKKP010000098.1:730-10344 GCA_964553295.1 uncultured Thermoanaerobaculia bacterium
CCCGCCTCCGTCCGGCCTCCCGGGCGGCCGGCTGCCGCCGGCCCGGGCCGGCCACCAGGAAGCCCTCGGGCGCCTCGACCTCGAGCTCGAGCTCGAAGAAGTCGCGCGGCCGATTGCGGCCGTCGCCGGCGCCGACCGCCGGGCCGGCGGCCGGCAGCCAGCCGATGCCCGGCAGCAGCGCGACGTAGCTCGGTCGGAACAGGCCGCGCTCGTAGCCGAGCAGCATGATCTGGGCGTGCAGCGGGGTCACGGCCTCGGGCACCACGACCGCGTCGAGGTAGCCGAAACGGGTGTCCGGCCGGCCCGCCGCCGACAGCGACACCCTGAGCCTCTCGCCCGCCGCGAGTGGGCCTGGCAGCTGTAGCTCGAGCAGGCCGTCGGCCTGGCGCACCGGCAGTGCGCGGCCGTCGGCCAGCGCGGCCCGGACCTCGTCGAGGCCGGGGTTGAGGGTGAGCAGCAGGCTCTCGAGGTCCTCGTCCGGGGGCGCCCGGAGCTCGAGCACCAGCTCGAGCTCGAGGCGCCGGCCGGGGTCCAGGCGCACCGTGCCGGCGATCCGCTCGAGGTCGGGCAGCGGCTCGCCGAGCCGCGCCTCGTGCGCCTGCCGCCAACCCTCGAGCCGCTCCAGGTCGGCGTGCAGCTTTGCCACGCCGGCAGCGAGCAGCCCGAGGGCCGCCAGCGAGACCACCGCCGAGCCGGCGAGGCGGCGAAGCCGCGAGCCGTCGTCCAGCCGCGGGTGGAGGGACGCGGCCACGCCGACCAGACCGAGCCCGAGGAGCAGCACCGCGAAGCGCTGGAGCCATCCCCCGGCGTCGGCGACCGCGGGCAGCAGGTCGGACGGGAAGCTCGCCATGTAGGCGCCGGTGACGTCGACCAACGGACCCCAGGCCAGGGGCAGCCGGTAGGAGGCGACGGTGATGCCGCCGAGCACCACCAGGGCGAGCACCGAGGCGAGCAGCCGATGGCGCACGAGCACCGTCACCAGGAACACCACCGCCAGGGCGAAGGCGAAGGCGGGCAGCGCCATGAACACCGTGAACGCCACCAGGGACAGCGGCTGCAACGGCTCGCCGAGGGGCGCGCCGAGGGCCTTGAGGAGGAAGCCGAGCGTCTGGATCACGGCCGCCAGCCCGAGCACCGGCAGCCAGGCCATGAGCAGCAGGCCGAGGAAGCGGCCGCCGACCAGCTCGAGGTTGGTCACAGGGCGCGAGTCGAGCACCTCGACCACCCGCTCGCGGACGTCCCGGGCGCGCAGGTCGAAGCCGAGGAAGACCAGGCCGACCAGGAACACCATCAGGTAGTACAGCCCGATGGCGCCGATCAGGTAGCGCGGGCCGATGGACGCCACCGTCGCCGAGTAGGCCGAGAAGAAGCCGTGCAGCGCCGAGTAGTAGAGGAAGCCGCCGACCCCGAGCAGGCAGCTCAGGGCAAGGAACAGCCAGTAGCGCACCAGCCGCCGGGTCAGCCGCATCTCCGCCGCGGCCACCGTCCACAGTCGCTGCCAGCTCATCACGCCACCTCCTCGACGACCGCCGCCGCCGCCCGTCCGCGAGCGGCCATGAACGCCAGGTAGCCCTCCTCGAGGGTGGCGTCGGCCACCTCGCGGGCGCCCTCCGGCGCCTGGCCTGCGCCGGCGACCACCCGTACCGTCGCCCGGCCGCCGTGCACCCGGCGCGACACCACCTCGAGACCGTCGAGCAGCCGAGCCTCGTCGCTCGCCGGCACGGTGACCTCGAGCACACTGCCGCGGGCCCGCGCCACCAGCTCCGCCGGCGAGCCGCGGAAGCAGACCGCGCCGCGGTCGATCAGCGCCAGGTCGGTGCATCCCGAGCCCAGGTCGGCGACGATGTGGGTCGAGAGCACGATCACCCGGTCGCGCCCGAGCTCGGCCATCAGCTGGCGGAAGCGCAGCCGCTCCTCGGGGTCGAGGCCGACCGTCGGCTCGTCGACCACCAGCACCGGCGGCTGATGGAGCAGGGCCTGGGCCACCCCGAGGCGGCGCACCATGCCGCCGGACAGGGCCTTCACCTTGCGGTCGGCGACCCCGTCGAGGCCGACCTGGGCGAGCACCTCGGCGATCCGCCGGTGGCGCTCGGCCCTCGCCGACATCCCTGACAGCGTCCCCAGGGTGTCGAGCACCTCCTCGACCCGCTGCAGCCGCCAGGCGCCGAACTCCTGGGGCAGATACCCGACCAGGGCACGCACCGCGCGGCGCTGGCGGACGACGTCGAAGCCGCCGACCCGGACCTCGCCGGCAGTCGGCTCGAGCAGGGTGCACAGGATGCGCATCAGGGTGCTCTTGCCGGCCCCGTTCGGGCCGAGCAGGCCGAACAGCCCCAAACCGATCTCGAGGTCGACCCCGTCGAGCGCCACCGTGCCGCCGCGATAGCGGTGATGCACCCCGCGCACCGAGATGCCGACCGCACCCGAGCTGCCGCCCGCCCCCGCGTGATCCATCAGTCCCCCCTTCCAGGATTGCCCGGCATTCTACCGCCGGCCGTGACCGCCAGGATTGAAAAGTCCGGATCTCCTCGGAACCCCCGGTGGTTGTCCCGAGATACGCAGGCGGCGTCGCAATGTTCCAGCGAGAAACCCACCTCGGCGCACACGGCCCGCGGAACAACCGACCGCGCGTTGCGTACTCTGGGATGAACCCGGGCGCTGGCGAGCCCGAAGGGAGGGGAAGCATGGCACGGAGCGCGACGAACATAGGCTGGATGGTCCTGGGAACCGGCGCCGCCCTGGTGCTCGGTCTGGCGGTGGTCTTCGGGCCGCGGATCTACCGGGAGGGACGGCAGCTGGTCGGGCCGATCGCCGAGCTTTCGCGCTCGGAGCAGGAGCTGGCCGCCCTCAATCACGACCTGCCCTTCGAGCCGCCGGAGGACGGCCTCGTCGCCGAGCAACGCCTCGAGCCCTTCCTCGCCGTCCGCCGCGCTCTGCTCCCCCACTACCTCGAGTGGGAGTCCTTCCGCCAGCAGCTCGAGGAGGGTGGCGACGACCTGAGCTGGGCGGCCACCCGGCAGGTGCTCGGCGCGCTCCGCGACACCTTCCGGGCCCAGACCGTGCTGCTCCGGGAGCACGGCATGTCGCCGGCGGAGTTCCTCTGGCTCGAGCGCCAGGTCTACGACGACTGGTACCGGAGGCTCGGCGAGACCGAGGCCGACCGCCGGCTGCGCGAGGCCACCGAGGAGGACCTCGAGGCGCTCGCCGCGCTGACCGGGCGGTACGGCCGCTCGCCTGCCCTGTCCGAGCTGGAGCGTCGGCTCGGCGAACGACTCGTGGCCCTCGCCTCGTCCAGCGCCTCCGAGGCCGCCGCGAGCCCCAACCACGCCCTGCTCGAGCGCCACCGCGACGACATCGCCGCCCTCGACCTCGCGCGCTTCGACGAGCTGCACTCGCGGCTCGGCCAGGCGCCCGGCAGCGGGGTCAGGGTGCAGCTCGGCCAGGAGGGCAAGAACCGCACCCTGGTCATCGAGGGCAGCGCCGTAAAGGCCACCCCCGCCCCCTGACCGGCGCGGACCCCGCCGCCGGCGCACGCTCGAGAATAGCGCCGTCGTCCCCCGGGTTGCCGGTTGAGGACTGCACATCGCACCCGGACAAGGAGAGCCCCATGATCGGTTACGTCACTCTGGGAACCAACGACCTCGAGCGCGCTGCGACCTTCTACGACCAGCTGCTGGCGACCATCGGGGCCGCCCGCACCATGGAGCTTGCAAACGGTATCGCATGGGGCAGCTCGCCGACGACGCCGGCGCTGTGCGTGCTCAAGCCCTTCGACGAGCAGCCGGCCACGGTCGGCAACGGCGTCATGGTCGCGCTGTACGTCGGCAGCCGCGACAAGGTCGACGCCGTCCACGCCAAGGCCCTCGAGCTCGGCGGCGCCGACGAGGGCGCCCCCGGCCCACGCGGCGACAGCGGCTTTTACGCCGGCTACTTCCGCGACCTCGACGGCAACAAGCTCAACGCCTTCACCATCGGCTGAGCGGTCACGGGATCCGGATCGCCGGCAGCGTCGAGGAATCACCTCACGGGTTGTCGACCACAGAGCCGTGAACGTGGAGGCTGTGCGGCCCCGGACCTGGGGTCACCCGGAGCTCGCGCCTGACGCCACGGCCACCACCGTCACTGGCCGCGGCCGTCCCGCGGTGACGACTCCAGGAACCTCCTCGCGGTCTGGGCCCATGGTGACTCCGGCGCGATCCGGACGACATGCTCGAGGTGCTGCCTGGCGGCCTTGTCGTCGGCATCCGCCCGGAGGATGACCTCGGCCAGGTGAACGCGAACGGCGGGGTTGTCCGGCTCGGCCCGGACCGCCTGCTCGAGGGTCTGCCGGGCGAAGTCGAGGTTGCCGAGCTGCATGTAGAACACACCGATGGTGGCGAGCACCTCGGTGGAGTACGGGTTCAGGTGCATGGCCCGCTGCAGGGTCCGTCTCGCCTCCTCGTGCTTCCCCGAGTCGGCCAGGACCCTGCCCAGCCTGAGGAGGATGCTCCAGTTGTCGGAGTCCACATCGAGGGCCTGCTCGAGGGTCCGAGCGGCACCCTCGAGGTCTCCCAACCTGGCCCGGGTCAGCCCCAGGAGTGCGAGGGCGTCAACCCGGTTTGGCTCGAGGTCGACCGCCGTGCTGAGGCTCGCCATGGCCAGCTCGAGGTCTCCGTTGGCGCCGTGGATGCGGCCGATGAGGAGGTGAGGCGCCGGGTCGGAGGGGTTCATCTCCACGACCTCCTCGAGGGTGACGAGGGCGCGGTCGAGCTGGCCGTCTCCGAACAGCGCGGCGCCGAGCGTGTAGTGCAGCCGGTAGTTGTGCGGGTCGACCATGAGCGCCTGCCGGGTGACCGCGATCGCCTCGTCGAAACGCTGGTTTCGAATCAGCTCGCTGGTGACGTTGACGTAGTGGAGGGCGAGCGCTCCGTCGATGGGGTTGGGCAGGCGGCTCAGCTCCTCGGCTGAGGGAAAGGCCCTGGCCCGCTGCGCCGCGCCCCCGCCGACAAGGTAGCCCAGTGCCTCGAGGCGTTGGCGCGTCTCGGAGTCCACGCTGGTGGCGGCGGACCGTCCGGGGTCGGGCCAGGAAAGCCGACCGGCGAGCTGCTCGAGCGCCTCCCCGAGCTCGTCCACCAGGTCCGGCCGGGCGGCGGCGAGGTTGTCGAGCTCCCCCGGGTCCCGGGTCAGGTCGTAGAGCTCGGGACGGGGCGCCTGGATCAGCTTCCACGAGCCGGTGCGAAGTGCCCGTAACGGCGCCCACCCGAAGTGGTACAGGCCGAAGTGGGACTCGAGCAGAATCGACTCCGCGGCGAGGCTTCCGGGGTCGCGCAGGGCGCCCACCAGGCTGCGGCCCTGCATGTCTCGGTGGGGTGTCATCCCCAGGAGCTCGAGGACGGTGGGGGCGACGTCGACGACGCTGACCTGGGCCGCCACCGAGCGGCCCCGAGCGACCCAGGGTTGCGGGGCCGAGATCAAGAGCGGGACCCGCATGGTCGCGTCGTAGACGTAGGTGGCATGGGTCGGTTCGCCGTGCTCCTCGAGGGCCTCCCCGTGGTCCCCGACGACCACCACGACGGTCCTGTCCAGCAGGCGGCGGCCTCTCAGGGTGTCCAGGAGGTCTCCGAAGCACTCGTCCGCGAAGGCGATCTCGCCGTCGTAGGGGTTCGGGTACATCGAGCCGTAGGGCTTCGGCGGGTCGTACGGCTGGTGAGGGTCGAAGTAGTGCACCCAGAGGAAGAAGGGCTCCGTCTCGTGGCGCTCGAACCAGCGGCCGACCGCGCGGTTGACCAGGTCGGCGCGACGCTCGACGAAGCCGAATGAGCGCAAGGTGCGGGCCTCGACCTCGTCCCGGGTCCAGTCATCCTGGTAGTCGTCGTCGTAGGTGGCGAAGCCCTGGTCCAGGTTGAACTGGGAGTCCACGGGGAATGCACCGACCACTGCACCGGTGGCGTAGCCGGCCGCGGCGAGGATCTCGGCGAGCGTCGTGACGTCCTCGGCGACGTAGAAGCCGTCGTTGTCGTGGACGCCGTGGTGGACCGGGTAGGTGCCGGTGAAGATGCTGGTGTGGGCGGGCAGCGTCAGGGGTGCGACCGTGATCGCGTCCTCGAAGCGAACCGCCCGTTCCCGTGCGAAGGCGTCCAGGTTCGGGGTGCTCGCCTCGGCATGGCCGTAGCACCCGAGCCGGTCGGCGCGCGTGGTGTCGAGGGTGAGGATGACCACGTTGTAGCGCTCGACGTCGCGGCGGCACCCCACCGTCGCCATGGCGAGCAGCACTGCCGGGGCCAGCAGTATCAGAGGCCAACGAAGGCTGGTCACAGGTTCTTCTCCACGACCCGGGCGCCGATCGACCTCAGGATGTCGCGACGGATCGCAGCCTCGAGCTCGCTTCGGTGCGCCTCGCGGTAGCTGTCCGCCACCTGCTGCCATGCCTCCTCGAAGGCGAGGGCCCTCGGGGCCTCCTCACCTTCCTTCCTCACCAGCACGTACCCCTGGCGATCGTAGGTCAGGCTGCTCTGGTCGTAGCGCTCCACGAGGAGCGGCTCGCTCAGCTCCCCCACAGCCAGGGCGCTGACCGCTCGCTGCGCTGCGGGGCCAGCCCAGATGCCGACACCGTCCAGGAGGACCCAGCCGACGTCGCCGCCCTCGGGGGCGCTGAAGTCGTCGGAAAGCGTCCTGGCCACCGCCGCCATGTCCCTGGCGCCGCTGCGGATCTGACCTGCGAGCCGCTCGAGGTGCTCCCTGACGCCGTAGGCGGACTCGCCCTCCTTGAACCTGATCTCGAGCAGCCTCAGCTTGACTCGCTTGGGAGTCTGGAACCGGCGCATGTGCTCTTGATAGTGGCCGGCGAGCTCGCCGTCGGCGTCGAGGATGGACAGCCGGTCGAGCATGCGGCGCTCGAGGACGACCTGGCGACGGGCCTGCCGCTCGGCGACCTGTAGCGCCCTGGCGACCTCGGGCTCCTCGGCGAGCCCCTCCAGCTCGGCCTTCCAGAGGAAGAGCAGGGCCCGGGCCTGCCCCTCCAACCACGTGGCCGGAGGGGTCATGCGCACGGACGCGAAGGGCGTCGTCCGACGGTAGGCGTCGACGGCTGCGCCGGTGATGACCCGATTGCCGAGGGAGAACAGAACCGTGTCGGGCGATGGGGGACGAGCACCCTGGAGTCGCTCGGGGTGGTACTCGGCGCCGCTCTCGGCGAGCAGTGTGGCGAAGATCTCTCTGCCGAGGCGCTCGCGCTCGGCCTTCTGCAGGCGCCTCAGCAGGCGCCCCTTGACCTCGTCGAAGGTCTGCTGCTGTGCAGGCAAGCGTCTGTCGAGCTTGAAGATGTGGAAGCCGATCGGGGTCTCGAAGAGGTCGCCGACCTGCCCCTCCTCGAGGTTCCAGACGAAGCTCTCGACCTCGGGGTCGAGGGCCCCTCGGGTGAGACGTCCGATCAGGCCGTCGAGCGGCGCGGTCTCCGAGTCGGAGTGCAAACGGGCGAGGTCGCCGAAGTGGGCGCCGCCGCGAACACGCTCCAGCAACCGCTCCATCTCGCTGCGCGCCGCGTCCCAGGCTTCAGGAGGTGCATCACGGGCGACGCGGCGATAGATATGGCGGAGGCGGATCTGCTCCTCGTGCCCCACCTCCTCGGGATATCCGTCGTAGTACGCGCGCACCGCCGCCTCGTCGACCGAGACTCGACCGTCGACCCACCGCGCCTCGAAGGCGCCGAGCAGGACCTTCTGCCGGGCCTCGGCGGCCTCCGAGTCTCCCCGCGGCATCGGGGTCGCAGACGCCAGCTCGACCTCGGCGTCCAGCGCCCGGTCGACCAGGAGGCCCTCGACCATTCGGGTGCGCCAGGTCGCCAGGCTCTCGCTGCGCCCCGGCTTCTGCTGCTCCGTGGGTCGGGACAGGATGTGCGCCTCGAGCTCCTCGCGGGTGACCGAACCGAGGTCGGAGCGCGCCACGACTCCCGACTCGGGTCCGGCGCAGGAGGCCAGAGTCAACGCCGCCATCGCCCAACCCAGGGCACGGCCGCCGAAGGTCCGCGGGCTCAGGACCGCAGCATGAGCCGTCACCGTCCTCCCCTCCCCGTGGTGCAGCCTGGCGGCTCGCGAGCGCGAGCTGACCCACGCGCGACGACCGCCGAGGCGAGATACCCGAGTATTTCGTGGCGGCGAGGCAAAAACAAGGGGAACGGCCGAGCCGTTCCCCCCAAGCTGAAGTCGTACGAAGACGTCCCGCGAGCTAGGAGATGCTCAGCGACTGCAGCTCCACGGGGACGCAGTTGGTGTCCTCGACCGCCACCCGGATCATCCAGTTGCCGCCGAAGCCGAGGCCCGCGAGGTAGGTCGGGCTGTAGCAGCTGGCTGCGGTGCCGAAGGTGCACAGCCACAGACGTCCGGCCGACGGCCCGGTGTCCCGGCCGATGTAGGCGCTCCCGTAAACCCCCGCGAAGAAGTTGTCGGTCCCGTTGACCACCGCGGCGCCGGGTGCGATGGCGCGGGTCTGGAGGGTCTGCACGCCGGGGCACGCGCCGTTGCCCACCAGAGGGCTCGACAGCGGGATGGCCAGGCGTCCGG
The DNA here is from genome assembly GCA_964553295.1 of uncultured Thermoanaerobaculia bacterium. Lineage (GTDB taxonomy): Bacteria > Acidobacteriota > Thermoanaerobaculia > Thermoanaerobaculales > Sulfomarinibacteraceae > CAZKKP01. The sequence continues at coordinate 9,268 of CAZKKP010000098.1, forward strand.
CCCCCGGCGCGGCGCCCGCCTGGTACATCACGAAGCTGTTGGCGGTGTTGGAGTTGGCCTTGACCGTGACGCCGACCACGCTGAGCCCGGCCTGGGTGCACAGGGTGGGCACGTCGAAGTCGACCAGCGACGACCAGGCCCCAGACTGGAGGCCGAGGCCGGACTCGCAGGTGCCGTCGTCGTACTGGAGGATCGACACCGCGCGGGCCTCGTCACGGGTGATGGTCATCGGCCCGCGGGTCACCGGCGGCAGCTCGTCAGGAATCGGGCCGCTGAACGCTGCCGCGCCCGCTGCCGTCGTCACTGGACTGCTCGGCCGTCCGGCGGACAGCTGGCTGCCAACGACGATCAGTGCAGCACACACTGTCAATGTAATGAAAAGAGCTTTCTTCGAAATTTTCATGTCTCCCCCCTTTTTGAGTCTGGTTCAGGTCTCCCGTTCGCGGGAACTCCAGGGAGCTGGTGGGATCGGGTCAGGAGGACCGTGCCGAGCCGGTCCACCAGCGAGGAGGGGGAGTGGGTGGTGGCATGGCCGGACCCGGCGAGTGCAGTGGGGCCTCTTCGAACCGGGAGGGTCCCCAGCCGATCCCGCGTGGGGTTGCAAGGGGCGCGAGCGCAGGGTCATGCCGCACCGTGGGGGTGGGGGCCGGGTCGTCTCCAAAGGTGGGCAGCGCGCAGGCGATGGTCGCGAGCACCTGCTCGCGACCCAGGCGGTCGACGACCACGAGCTGGTACAGCCGTTGTCCCTCGACCGGCCGGCGATCGACGAACTGGTGGGTCGTGAGCCCGACTGCCGCCTCGGCCTGGAAGAGTGGTGTCGGCGGACCCTGGAGGTTGACGGCGTAGAGAACCACCTGGACGCCGCTCGCGCGAGACCGTATCACCCAGGAGACCGTGGGATGGTGCTCCGGATCAGGCAGGCGAGCGACGGTGACGAGGGGAGGAGCGGCGGGGAAGCAGGCCGGCCCAGCCTGCGACGCGCCTGCTCCGCGCAAGAGGGGCCCGGCCGCCGTCGGCATGGCGAGGGAGGACACCAGGAAGACCCCTGCAGCCCACGCCCCCCGTCCCCTCGAGCCT
>CAZKKP010000099.1:0-10337 GCA_964553295.1 uncultured Thermoanaerobaculia bacterium
ACCCTGTTCTTGAACAAGGAACTCCGCGTCCGGCGGTTCACCACCCAGGCGACGTGGCGGATTCCGTCCGGCGCCACGAAATCGTGCTGCGGCTCGCCGGAGGTCAGCCGCTCGACCAGGGCGTCGATCTCGGGAACCGCCTTGTAGGTCAGGAAGACCGGGCCGGCGTTGGCGTCGAGGGCGTCGGTGTGCCTCGTGCGGTCGTCCTCCTTCTTGCGTCGGGTGTGCTCGTGCTTCTTGATCGTGTCCGCCTCGTACTCGTCAATGCTGGCCCCGGCAACCAGCCCGGTCTGAACGTGGTCCCCCATGACCTGGCGGTACAGGTACAGCGACGGCGTCGGGTCGCGCTGGAACACGCCGTCGCGGATGTAACGCTTGAAGTTGGCCGCACCCTTCGAGTAGACCTCGGGCGCGTACAGGTCCATGTCCCGGGGCAGGTCGATCTCGGGCTTGTTGACATGTAGGAAGGAGATCGGGTTACCTTCAGCCATCAATCTGGCCTCGTCGGAGGACAGCACGTCGTACGGCGGGCTGGCGACCTCGGCCGCGATCTCGGGCCGCGGCCGTAGGGCGCGGAAGGGTTCGATGCGGGCCATGTCCTTGTTTCGACTCCTCTCGAAGGGAATGCGACCGCTTCCACGGTCGCGCGTGAAAACTATCACAAACTCTGACGCAAGGCTACGGGTCGTGGCTGAAGACCGAGTCTAGCCGCCGAACCGCCTGCCTCCTGGGCGGGGTCCGGTCGGGTAGCTCTCGATCTCCAGGAAGACCGCGCTCACCGGTCCCCAGTTTCCCTCGTCGTCCTCGGCGTGCACGTACACCAGGTGCCGTCCCCCCGCCATTCCACCGGTGTCGAGCACCCCTTCGACGGTCGCCCGGTGCGATCCGCCCGGATCGGGGCGGAGCGTGAGTGCCATCGGCACCGCGCCGGGCGTCCATGGTGGCACCCCGACGAAGGCCTCGGCCCGGCGGATGGCGGAGACCGAAGCTCCCGGACCCAGCACCAGGCGGCGATCGTCGGCGACAGCCCTGAGCGCCACCGCCCCACCTGCTCCGATCGCGTTCGGCGCAAGGGTGAGATCGAGGATCTCCGGGCCCGCAGGCAGCAGGTAAGGGGCCCGCACGACCTTCGCCGACCACCGCAGCAGGGCCAACATCCGGGTGACGAGGGCCCCCTCGAACACCGTGCAGGGCTCGAAGAAACGGTAGCCGATCTCGACCGTGAAAGCGGCCAGCCCGAGGTCTCCGTAAGCGAACTCCTCGGTGGTTCCGTCGGTCGGATAGAGGTTGATCGACTGGGCCGGCGTGGCGTTGTTGAGGTAGGCCATGCGCCGGCCCATGGTCTCCAGCGCCCGGCCGTTGGGCGCTACCTCACGGGTGGATCCCCACGGCCAGAGCACCAGCTGGCCGTAGCTGTGCAGGTCCAGGAACACCCCGGTCGCGTCTGCCGGCGGCTCGGGCGTCCACTGCCGGGGCACGAGAAGCCGGAGATAGTCCTGGATGGCTATGGTCTCCGGCTCGGACGCCGCGCCCGGGCCGCGGTAGGTGAGCGCGCAGGGGTTCGTGCTCGACCCGTTGCAGCAGCCCCACTGGTAGGGGAAGTTCCGGTTGAGGTCCACGCCCCGGTTGTCGGTGTTCGAGCAGTGGTCGTTGTCCGCGTTCTTGCGCCAAGACAGGCCCTGCTCCGCCCGCACCCGGCCGTCGGGGTTGGCCTGCAGCAGCAGGTGCAGCTCGTGCTCGTCGAGAATCCAGGTGGCGTCGGGATCGCTGCCGTAGCCGGCGAGCATGGCCTCGGCGAACCGGGTCAGCGTCTCGGCGGTGGTGTACTCCCGGGCGTGGACCGCGGCCATGACGAACAGCACCGGCTTTCGACCCGGGGTCGCCGGCGTGCCGACGCCCGCGACGGCGCGGTTGGTCAGCCGCAGCACGAGGAGGTCGTGGCCGCCGAAGCCGCGCAGCTTCTCCCAGCTGTCGCCGATGTCGATCAGCTCGGCGAGATCAGGGTGCTCGGCGACCAGCCGTCCGGCGGTGGCGAAGGTCTCCGCCAACGTCCGGTAGCACGGGAATCCCGGTATGCCGGAGGTCTGACCCTTGAGGGGCAGCCGTGGCATGCACAGCTCGTCGGTCATTGCCCGATCGACCTCTGCCCAGAGCCCCCGCTCGACGAGCTCCGCCGCCAGTTCGGCGCCGGCCTCGATCACCACCACCCCAGCTTCGCGGTCGACCTCCCAGGGCTCGGTCCGGCTCGCGAGCCACTCGAGGTCTGCGAGGCTCGGGACGTGAACGCGAAGGACCTGCTGGCCGCAGGCCAGGGTCTCCGGCCGCGGCCGGGTGATCTGTTCACCCGCGCCCGCCGCACAGGTCGTCGCGAGGACAGCGAGCAAGAACAGCCGGCTGGATCGGCGCACGGTCACCTCCCCGGTGGAGTGTACACAGACCCAGACCAAATCGATCGGTGTGCGAGAATCGTGACTGGTCGCGGCTTCGGGCAGCGGCCGGAACCACATCGTGAGCGTCGCCCGCCGGGATCTGCGGTTCGCACTGCTTGCCACGATGTTCTTCGGGGCTGCCGCCGGCATCTTCCAGGCGACGCTCAACAACTACCTGGCGGAGGTCCACCTACTCGGTGCGCAGGCGCGGGGCTGGATCGAGCTGCCACGGGAGCTGCCCGGATTCCTGCTCTTCGCGGTCGCCGGCGCGCTGCTCGTCGTTCTTCGCGAGACCCAGATGGCGGCACTGGCGATGGTCCTCACGGCGGCTGGCGCACTCGGCCTCGGCTTCCTCACAGAGGGCATGACGACGCTGGTGCTGTTCATCGTCATCTGGTCCCTCGGCGACCACGTCATCTTCGCCGTCGAGGGCCCGATCGGTCTGCAGCTGGCGAAGGGAGGTCACGAAGGCCGCCGACTCGGACAGCTCGGCGGGGCCCGCAACCTCGGCACGATCCTCGGCGTCGGCGCGGTCTTCCTCGTCTCACACCTGTTCGGCGACCGGTTCGGCATCTTCTACGGCATGGCCGCCGCCAGTGCCGCGGTTGCCGGCGTGTTCTACGCCAACCTCCGGGTCGGTGACGGCGGCGCTCCCTCCCGCCGTCTGGTGGTCAAACGCAAGTACGGGCTCTTCTACGCGATCTCGGCCCTCTTCGGGGTCCGCAAGCAGATCTTCCTGGCCTTCGGCGCCTGGGTGCTGATCGAGCTTCATGGCGTCTCGGTCGGGACCATCGCCCTGCTCTACTTCGTCGCGGCCTGCCTCGGTGTCGTCTTTCGGCCGCTGCTCGGCGAGGTGGTCGACTGGCTCGGTGAACGGACCGTGCTCGCCGTGGACGAGCTCCTGCTGCTCGTCATCTGCCTCGCCTACGCCTTTGCCGGAGACCTCCTGCGGGCGCCACTCGATCTCTGGCTGCTGTACGCCGCGTACGTCCTCGACAGCGTGCTCTTCGCCCTCCGGGTGGCGCGCACCACCTACCTGAAGAAGATCGCCGACGATCCCGCCGACATCACCCCGACGATCTCGATGGGAATCACCGTCGACCACGTTGTGGCGATGTCCCTCCCGGTCCTGTCCGGCTACCTCTGGGAGGCCTACGGCCACCGCTGGGTCTTCTTGCTCGCCGGGGCGATCGCAGCGGCGGGCTTCTTCGTCTGCTTGCGGATCCGTGTGCCTCACCCCTCGGCGCTCGACGCTCCCCCGGCCGGTGCGGCGCCGACCCGGTAGAATGTCACCCCGGAGGTTGCCGACCATGATCCGTCGCCACGCTCTCGTGCTCACCCTCGCCGCTGCCGTCCTCCCGTCCGCCCTGCTCTGGGCGGACGGTGGCGCCGCGGTGCAGGTCCGTCGCTCCGACGGCCTCCAGCTGGCAGCCGCCTTCGAGGCCGGCCTGGCCAGCGACACCCTCGTCCTGACCCGCGCCGGCGCCAGGACCGCGGCCTTCGGCGAGGACTCGAACCTGCCCCGACGCTGGACGGCCGCCCACGCCTCCCTGTCGATCAGCCCCTTCGGACCCGGCTTCGCCTCGAGCGGGCTCAACGGCGCCGGCCTGGCGATCCACCTGGTCTGGCGAGAGGGCACCGACCGCCTCGAGCCGGCGCCGCTGCTCGCAACGCTGCAGTGGGTGCAGCACTGCCTCGACCGTTTCGAGCGGGTCTCAGACGTCGTCCACAGCGCCAGCGCCAGCGACGTCGCCGGGCTGGTTGCCGCGCAGATCCTGGCTTGCGACGCGACCGGAGTCTGCGGGATCGTCGAGCACGACGGCGAGCAGGTGGTGGATAGGGTCGCCGAGAGGCTGCCGCTCCCTCTGCTCACCGGGGCCAGCTATGCAGAGTCCCTCGATTTCCTGAACCGCACCCTCGGCTACGGCGGCGCTCCGCGCGACCCGGACGGCGATGCCGCCGCGGCCCGCTTCGCCCGTGCAGCTCAGGGGGTCAACCGTGCCCGTTCGGCCCAAGATGCCCAGACCGTCGACGACCTGCTCGCGGTGCTCGCGCTGGCGGCGCCGGATGATCGCCTACCCCTCCGCGTGGTCTACGACCAGCTGACACGTCGCGTGGAGCTCTCGAGACCCGGATGGCCGTCGCGGCGCACCGTGGAGATCGACAGCCTGGGGGGCCTCTGCGGCCCTTCCCTCCCCCCGGTCGCGCTGCTTGAGCTCGTTGCGGACGGCGTCACGGAGTCTGTTCCACCAGCCGCCGGCGGGCTGGCAGTTCGAGGCGCCAGGCAATCGCCCTGGCTGGCCGCCACGGCGCCCGAGCTGTGGCTCGAGGTCGATGCGGTGATCGGGGCCATCGAGTGCCGGAACGGGGAATTTTGACATCCTGCGGCAGATTCTCCCGGTTCTCTGCGCTGTGTTGCCCGGCGACGGGCTGAAGGCGACCCCGCACACAGCTAGAACTCGGCGTCGGGGTGGCGGGCAGAGAACGGCAGCTGACGCCGCATCGCGCCACGGGAGGGCAGAATGCTGGACCTGGAACAACCCGACGGCCTCACGATCCTGGGCCCCGTCAAGGAGAGCTGGCGGCCGATTCTCAGCCCCGAGGCCCTCGCCCTCGTCGTCTCTCTCGCCCGGGCGTTCGACGACCGCCGCCGCGCCCTGCTCGACCGCCGAACAGAGCGCCAGCGCGAGCTTGACGCCGGCTCTCGGCTCGATTTCCTGCCCGCCACGGCAGCGATCCGCAACGGCGACTGGCGCATCGCCCCGTTGCCCAAGGACCTGCTCGACCGCCGCGTCGAGATCACCGGGCCGCCGGAACGCAAGATGGTCATCAACGCCCTGAACTCGGGCGCCCGCGTCTTCATGGCCGACTTCGAGGACGCCAACTCCCCCACCTGGGCCAACTGCGTCGAGGGTCAGCTGAACCTGCGCGACGCCGTCGACCGCACCATCGAGCACATCGCCCCAAACGGCAAGGTGTACCGCCTGGGCGACCATGTGGCGGTGCTCATGGTGCGACCTCGCGGCTGGCACCTGGTCGAGAAGCACGTGCTCGTCGACGGGCGGCCGGTGTCGGCCTCGTTGTTCGACTTCGCCCTGTATCTCGCCCACAACCACCGCCAGCTGGCGGCCGCCGGAACCGGCCCGTACTTCTACCTGCCCAAGCTCGAGAGCCACCTCGAGGCCCGGCTCTGGAACGATGTGTTCTGCGCCGCCTCCGACGCTCTCGGCATCCCTCGTGGCACGATCCGCGCCACCGTCCTGATCGAGACCATCACGGCGGTCTTCGAGATGGACGAGATCCTCTACGAGCTCCGCGACCACTCGGCCGGGCTCAACTGCGGCCGGTGGGACTACATCTTCAGCCTGATCAAGCGGCACCAGGCCCGGCCCGAGTTCGTCATGCCCGAACGGTCACAGATCACGATGACCACGCACTGCATGCACTCCTACTCGAAGCTGGCGATCCGCACCTGCCATCGCCGCGGCGCCCCGGCGATGGGCGGGATGGCGGCCCAGATCCCGATCAAGGACGACCCTGAGCTGAACGAACAGGCGCTGGCCAAGATCCGCGCCGACAAGGAACGGGAGTCGCGCGACGGTCACGACGGCACCTGGGTGGCCCACCCGGGCCTCGTGCCCCTGGCCCTGGAGGTCTTCGACCGCGAGATGCCGGCGGCCAACCAGATCGGTCGCCTCCGTGACGACGTCCGAGTCACTGCCGACGACCTCCTCCAGGTGCCGACCGGGACCATCACCGAGCACGGCCTGCGCCACAACGTCGACGTCGGCATTCAGTACCTGGAGGCCTGGCTGGGCGGCAACGGCTGCGTTCCGATCTACAACCTGATGGAGGACGCGGCCACCTCGGAGATCTCGCGAACCCAGGTCTGGCAGTGGATCCGTCACCCCGGTGGCGTCCTCGAGGACGGTCGCCGGATCACCGCCGATCTCGTCCGCGGCATGATCCCCGAGGAGCTGGCTCGGATCCGCGAGCTGATCGGAGCGGAGCGATTCGACGGTGGTCGCTTCGAGCTCGCGAGCCGGCTCTTCGAGAAGCTCGCGACCGACGACGAGCTGGCCGAGTTCCTCACCCTGGCCGCCTACGAGCATCTGGACTGAGGGACGCAACATGCAGGCGAAGTCCTTCCATCCGCCGCAGCGGACCCTGATGGGCCCCGGACCGTCCGACGTGTCGCCGCGGGTGCTCGCCGCCCTCGCCCGCCCGACCCTCGGCCACCTCGACCCGTTGTTCGTCGACTTCATGGACTCGGTGAAGGAGCTGCTGCAGTATGCCTTTCGCACCTCCAACCCGCTGACCATGCCGGTCTCGGCGCCCGGCTCCGCGGGCATGGAGGCGGCCTTCGTCAACCTCGTCGAGCCCGGCGACACCGTGATCGTGTGCGTCAACGGCGTCTTCGGCGGGCGGATGCGCGAGAACGTCCTGCGCTGCGGTGCGACGCCGGTCGTGGTCGAGGACCCCTGGGGCCGGCCGGTCGACCCGAACAAGGTCGAGGAGGCATTGAAGCGACATCCGGAAGCCTCGGTCGTGGCCTTCGTCCACGCCGAGACCTCGACCGGCGCCCGTTCCGACGCCGAGACCCTGGTCCGCCTGGCGCATGACCATGACTGCCTGGCCATCGTCGACGCCGTCACCTCGCTGGCCGGCATTCCGCTGGAGGTCGACGGCTGGGCCGTCGACGCGGTGTACTCGGGAAGCCAGAAGTGTCTCTCCTGCGTTCCCGGCCTCGCCCCTGTGTCCTTCTCCGCACGAGCGGTGGAACGAGTGGGGCGTCGGAGGACGCCGGTCCAGAGCTGGTTTCTCGACACCACGCTGGTCACCGGCTACTGGAGCGGCGGCAGCCGGCGCTCCTACCACCACACCGCCCCGGTCAACTCGCTCTACGCCCTGCACGAGTCCCTGGTGATCCTCGCGGAGGAGGGCCTGGAGGCTTCCTGGGAGCGCCATCGACACCATCATCTGGCGCTCAAGGCCGGCCTCGAAGCCATGGGCCTCGAGCTCGTGGTGCCCGAGCCCTGGCGGTTGCCTCAGCTCAACTCGGTCTCGGTGCCGGAGGGCATCGACGAGGCGGTCGTGCGGCGAAGGCTCCTGGACGAGCACAGCCTGGAGATCGGCGCCGGCCTCGGGGCGCTCGCCGGCAAGGTGTGGCGCATCGGCCTCATGGGACACGGCTCGAACCGGGCCAACGTGCTCCGCTGCCTCGGCGCCCTCGAGGAGATCCTGCTCGACCTCGGCGCGAAGCTCGAGCCCGGCGCCGCCGTTCGTGCCGCCCGCACCGTCTACGCCTGAGCCGGCAGGTTCCAGCTACTTCAGCGACGGGATCTCGGTGCCGTAGACGTAGCGCTCGAACCAGGGGCGGTAGTCCTTGCCGCTGACCGCGTTGACGAACTGGATGAGGTCCTCGGTGACGACCTTCATGTTCTTCTTGGCCGCCTGGGTGGTCAGGAAGAACAGCATCTTCTTGAAGGCCTCGTCACCCATGTCCTGGCGCAAGGCGTGCAGCACGTACGGGCCCTTGCCGTAGAGCAGCTGGGTGTAGCACTGCTGGTTCCTGCTCGAGCCGTTGAGAGCGGGGGCGCCGTAGATGCTGCTGACGGCCGAGCACTCGTCGACGTCGGTCTTCCACTCCTTGAGCTGTACCGCCGCCTTCGTGCGGTCCTTGGCGCCCTCGGACATGAAGAGGTAGGAGAGGTACTCGGCGAAGGACTCGGAAAGCCAGTTGTCCGAGGCAGTGCCCCAGCTCACCAGGTTGCCGAACCACTGGTGGGCGATCTCGTGGGCGTAGCGGCTGTTCTGTCCCTTCGAGGCGTAGCGCTTGATGAGGGTGTTGAGGTCGGAGCTGTCGCCGCCGAAGGGGTCGAGGCCCTCGGAGGTCACCTCGACGATTCCCGCCGGCGCCTGCCAGAAGAAGTGGCGGTAGTAGGGGATCTCGATGACCTCCAGCTCACCGTAGGGGAAGGGCGCCATCCCGTTGGAGTAGAAGTCGAGGATCGCCAGCCCGTTGCGGATCAGTCTCCTGGCCCCACGGTCCTTGCTCATGGCGTAGGAGTAGACCCGAAGGTCGAAGCGCTCGTCGCGCTCCTCCGCGACCTCGAACCTGCCGACCACGATGAAGGGGAAGGCCAGCGGCCGCGGCTCCTCGGACTCGAGGCAGTTGAGCCCGTCCTCCTGCCACCGCCTGAGAGTGCGCCCGGCAGCGATCGGCAGGTAGGGATCCTTGACCTTCACCACCGAGCGGAAGCTCGCCATCATGGAGTAGATCTCGAGCTGCGGCAGGTAGTCCCAGTTGCCGAGCACCATGTAGCTGTCACCGCTGAAGTTCTTCAGGAACCCGCCTTCGGCCTCGACCGTCAGGCGGACCTTCTGGCCCGCCTTCAACGGCTCGGGGAGCAGAACGAGAAGTCGGTGGTACTTGTGCGAGAACTCGAGCTCGGTTCCGTCCGACCGGCTGATCCTGCTGACCGTGATCGGCGCGTCCTGGCGGTCCCAGTCCTTGCCATCCTTCGAGCGCCCGTTGCGCATCCCGAAGTCGACCAGGCGGGGGCCTGACTCGAGCGCGGTGAGCTCCACCGTGGTCCGCTGGGTGGCATCGACGTTGTCGGTCGAGATGAGCTCGAGGTCGACGGCGGTCTGCATGATCGCCGGCAGTGGGCGCCGACGCGGGTCGAAGCTCACCGGCTGCTCGATCGTGAGGTCGGGGTAGAAGAAGGTCCCGGACGGGGTGGTCGCCCTGTCCCAGCGCCCGTAGCGCTCCATTCTGTCGTCGGCGCCGTCGAAGGAGTAAACCGCGTCGCCGTCGCCGCCCCACAACAGGGCCAGCATCAGGTCGCCGCGCGGCGACTCCAGGACGAACGGCGCCAGGAGGTGGTCGAGCTGGGGCATGCGGGTTCTCGCCCAGCGCTCCCAGCTCCGGTCGACCACCTCGGACAGCTGCGTCATGGTCGACTTCTCGCCTCCGGACACTCCCGCCGGCAGCTCTGGCGTCAGGAACACGGCCGTGTCGAAATGATGCACGAAGACATGATCGGGCCCTGGCTTCCACTTGAGGTCGTCGGCCAGGTTGGTGAGGTTGGTCTGACGGAAAGGTCCGTCGACGATCGTGATCGCCAGGGTACCGCTTCCCGAGAACACGAAACCGATCCGCCTCTGGGCTCCGAGCAGCGCCTCGGCGGCGCCGTCGAGGGTCAAGACGGCGTTGCCGATCTCGACACTGACGCCCTCGAGCATCTCGGCATTGCCGCCGAGGACGGGCGCCGACAGCGAGGCCAGGGTTCTCTCGAGTTCGCCTCCCGGGGCCGCCGAGGCGCAGAGAACCAACAGCACGGCCAGAGCCGCTCTCATGATCATGCCCCCCTTCACCGAGGGCAGTGTAGCGGACGGATCGCACCTGGATACAGCTCGACGATCTCCGGTTCGGGTTCTGGAACTCGCCCGAGATGGGGTATCCTGTGCCCGTCACAGCGGACGGGCCGTCTGCCGATAGACCCCCAGGTTGACCGTTGCACCAGGCGGCCGATTGCCCGGGAGGTGTCAGTGGACCAGCTCGAGCTCGGAGTTGTCTGCATCGTGGCATTCGCCGCGGTCTTCATGTTGTTGTCGACGCTCGCCGTCGTCATGAGACTGATCACCGCGGCGTTCCCTGCCCTGACCCAGTGCCTGGACCCGGCCGTGGTGGCCGCGGTCTCGACGACCGTCGCCACCGTGTGGCCGGGCGCCCGTCTCACCAAGATCGAGGAGGAGAGATGATCATCGCCAGCTCCCCGAAGAAGATCCGTGTCATGTTCACCCCCTTCCGTGACGGGCTGCAGAGCTCGTTCGGCGGCAAGGTGCGGCTGCAGGACATCCTGCCGGCCATGGAGTACGCCGCCAAGGAGGCGGGCATCCGCC
>CAZKKP010000100.1:0-772 GCA_964553295.1 uncultured Thermoanaerobaculia bacterium
GACCCTCCTCGCCCTCGCTGTCGGCGTCCTCCGCCGAGAACAGGGCGCCGTCGGCCGAGGTCAGGTCGCGACCGAGGTACTCGACGATCTCGCGTGCGGTGCCCTCGTGCAGCGGGTCGCCCGTCGCCGCCCACGCCTCGGACGCGGCGAGGAGGTGCATCGCCTGGTCGTAGAGCATCTTCTCGAAGTGGGGCAGGAGCCACTCTGGATCTGTCGAGTAGCGGTGAAAGCCGAATCCGACCTGGTCGAAGATGCCGCCGCGGCGCATCGCCTCCAGGGTGGCGGTCGCCATGTCGAGGGCCGCGCGGTCCCCGGTCATGCGCCAGCGTTGCAGCAGGAGGAGCAGCGTGTGCGGCGAGGGGAACTTCGGCGCCCCCCCGAAGCCGCCGTGGCGGGCGTCGAAGCGGTTGGCGAGCTCCCGCGCGGCGGCGTCGACGACCTCGGGGCCGACCTCGCCTCGGCCGCTGCGCCGCTCGAGGGCTCGAAGGTGTTCGAGGATCTCCCCGGCAGAGTCGAGCAGACGCTGCCGTTCCCCGGACCACATCTGCCGTACCTTGGGCACCAGCTCGAGCATGCCGAGACGTCCGAAGCGGCTGCTGCGCGGCAGGTAGGTGCCGGCGAAGAAGGGCGCCCGGTCCGGGGTCATGATGACGGTGAGCGGCCAGCCGCCGCTGCCGGTCAGCATCTGGCACACCGTCATGTAGACCTGGTCGACGTCGGGGCGCTCCTCGCGGTCGACCTTGACGTTGACGAAGGCCTCGTTCATCAGGGC
>CAZKKP010000100.1:782-2176 GCA_964553295.1 uncultured Thermoanaerobaculia bacterium
GGCACCAGTGGCAGGTGGCGTAGCCGATCGACAGGAAGATCGGCCGGTCGCTGGCGCGAGCCTCTGCGAAGGCCTCCTCCCCCCATGGGTACCAGTCGACCGGGTTGTCGGCGTGCTGCAGCAGGTAGGGGCTCTGCGAGCGGGCGAGTCGGTTGCGCTGGGCCTGCATGCTGCCTCCGCCACGGCGCTCGGCGGGGGTGGACCGGCATGGCGGACCCGCGAGCCCGAGGACGGCAGGCGCAACGCAGGGCGGCGGGGACCGATTCCGGGAGGACGTCCAAGGTCGCGACGCAGATCGGCGATAATGCGGCTCCGGAGGAACGGCCCATGGACACCTCGACCTACCGCGAACGGCGGCGGCACCTGCGGATGCAGGTCGCCGACGGCGCGATCCTGATCCTCGGCAACGACGAGGCGCCGCGCAACTACACCGACAACGTCTACCCCTTCCGCCAGGACTCCTCGCTGCTGTACTACGCCGGGATCTCGCAGCCGGGGATGGCGCTCGTGCTCCTGCCAGACGGCAGCGACGTGCTCTTCGGGCCCCTCGAGAGCCTCGACGACGTCATCTGGCTGGGGCCGCACCCGACCCTGGCCGACCACGCCGCGGCGGCCGGCTGCGGGGCCCACGCCTTCGCGGACGTTCTCGGCGACCGGCTCGAGGCGCTGCTCGCCGGAGGGACGCCGGTCCACTACCTTCCGCCCTACCGGGGCGAGCGACGCTTCCGGCTGGCCGGGCTCCTCGGTCGCGATCCCCGCGAGGTCGACCATGGCGCTTCCCGGGAGCTCGTGCGGGCGGTGGTGGCGCAGCGCTCGGTCAAGAGCGCGGCCGAGGTGGCGGAGATCGACGACGCCCTCGCGGTCACCGCGAGGATGTACCGCGAGCTGATGGGCGCGATCCGACCGGGAAGGACCGAGGCCGAGATGGCCGCGGCCCTGATCGCGCCGGCGGTGGCGGCGGACCGGCAGCCGGCCTTCAACCCGATCGTCTCGGTCCGCGGCGAGGTCCTGCACAACACCACGCGGAAGAACACCCTCGCCGCCGGCGACCTGCTGCTCGTGGACTCCGGCGCCGAGTCGCCTCGCGGCTACGCCTCGGACATCACCCGCACCATGCCGGTGGCAGGCCGTTTCAGCCCTCGGCAGCGGGACGTCTACGAGGTCGTGCTGGCGGCGCAGCTGGCGGCGATCGAGGCCGTGGCCCCCGGCGTGACCAACCTCGAGGTTCACCTGACCGCCGCCCGGACCATCGCCGACGGCCTGGTGCGGCTCGGGTTGATGCAGGGCGACCCGGCGGCGGCCGTCGAGGCGGGCGCCCACGCCCTGTTCTTCCCGCACGGTATCGGCCACATGCTCGGCCTCGACGTGCACGACATGGAGGACCTCGGAGACCG
>CAZKKP010000100.1:2186-10278 GCA_964553295.1 uncultured Thermoanaerobaculia bacterium
CAGCCCCGGTCGTCCCAGTTCGGCCTGTCCGCGCTGCGCCTCGCGCGCCCCCTCAAGCCCGGCTTCGTGGTCACGATCGAGCCGGGGATCTACTTCATCCCGGCGCTGGTCGACCGCTGGCGGCAGGAAGGGAGACACCGCGATTTCATCCGCTACGACGCTCTCGAGCCCTACCGCGCCTTCGGCGGGATCCGGATCGAGGACGACGTGCTGGTGACGGCGACCGGCCGCCGGGTGCTCGGGCCGCCGATCGCCAAGGCGGTCGCCGAGCTCGAGCAGGCGATGACCTCCTGATCGACGGCATTTCGACGCCGCACGGTATGATTCGGAGAGCATGACGGTGGTGCTCTTCCTCCTGCTGGTGCTGGCCGCCGGCATCACTGGTTACGGGATCCTGACCCGGCTCGGCCTCGACCAGGCGGAAGCGGTCGCCTCCGGGCTCGCCGCCGGGCTGGTCGCGGTCGTGCTGCCCGCCTGGTGGCTGGGCTCGCTGGTCGCAGGGCTGTGGGCGACGGCGGCCGCAGCCGCACTGGCCGTCGGTTGCGGCGCCGGGCTCGCCACCGCCTGGCGGCGTCGCCCCCGGCCCTCCGTCTGGCTGCCGCCGGCAGCCGTGGTCCTTTCCTTCAGCCTGGTCGTGCTGTTCATCCGGCTGCCCCATCCGGAGATCGAGCAGCAGGAGAAGCTGATGGACCTCGGTATCCTGGCGAGCCTCGTCAGAACCGAGGCGTTTCCTCCACCGGACATGTGGTTGGCCGGCGAGAACCTGCCGTACTACTACCTGGGCTCGCTGCTCTGGGCGACGCCGCTGCGGCTGTCCGGACTGCCTCTCGAGATCGGCTACAACCTGGTGGTCGCGCTGCTCGCCGGCGCTGCGGCCGGGTGCCTGTGGGCAGTCGGCCGGCGGCTCGGCGGCGGCGCGGCCGCCGGGTTGACCGCGGCTGCCTTCGCGCTGCTCGCCGGCACGCCCGACGGCCTCCGCCAGCTCCTCGCGGGGCGGGCCCCGTGGGGCCTCGACTTCTGGGCCTCCTCCCGCCAGGTCCCGGAGACCATTACCGAGTTCCCGCTGTTCACCCTGTGGCTCGGCGACCTCCATCCCCATCTGCTGTCGATTCCGATCGCCGTCCTGGCACTGCTGCTCGCCGCCGAGACCGGACGGCGGGGGGCGCCGGTGGCCCTGGTGGCCGCGACCGCGGTCGCCGTCGGCGTCACCTGGGCGGCCAACCCCTGGGCGATGCCGCCGACCCTTGTCGCGGTCTGGCTGCTGCTGCTGTGCGACGACGGCGCGGTGCACTGGCCGGTCGGCGTCGGCCGGAGGCGCTGGCTGGCCGCGGTCGCGGTGGCGGTCGGTGCGTGGCTCGCCACGGCGCCGTTCCATCTCGACTTCCACCCACCGTTTGACGGCATCGCGCTGGTGCGCGCCTGGACGCAGCCCACACACCTGCTGCTCTACGCCGGGGCGCTGGTCGTCCCGGCGCTGGCTGTCGCCGTCGCCACGCTACGGCGGCGCCTGGCGGGACAGGGGCCGACGGCGGCCCGCGCCCTGACCGTGTCCGGCGCAGCGGTTGTCGTGATGGCGGCAGCGGCGAGCGGACGGCCGACCCTGGTCCTGCTCGCCGCCGGGCTGATCGCTGTCGGCGCCGAGGTTCTCCGGTCGAACACGGTCGAGCGACGGCCCTCGCTGGCCCTGGCCGCGCTGGGGCTGTTCCTGTTCGTCGTGCCGGAGGTGGTCTACGTGGTCGACTCCTACGGCGACGCCCTGCACCGCATGAACACGGTATTCAAGGCATACATCCAGGGCTGGGTGCTGCTCGCGCTGGCCCTGCCGGGGATGCTGCGCTCCCTGCCCGGTTCGGAGCTGGTGAAGCGGGGCTGGCTCGCGGGGCTGGTGGTGGTCTCGATTCCCCATTTCCTGAGTGCGGTGGCAGGCCCGCTGCGTTCCGGGGCGCCGGGGCTCGACGGGCTGCGCTGGATGGACCGCGGTGACCGTGAGCTGGTCGCGGCGCTCCGCGCCGAGGCCCCCGGCGCATCGCTGATCGAGGCGGTCGGGCCGGCCTACAGCCGCCACGCCCGTCTCTCGGCAGCCTCGGGCGTGCCGGCCTTCCTCGGCTGGGCGAACCACGAGCTGGTGTGGCGGGGCTCGGGCATCAGCCAGGAGACGGGGCGGCGCGAGCAGCTGGTGCGAGAGCTCTACCGCAGCGACGATCCTCGAGCGGTGCGGCGGCTGGTGGCACAGGCCGGCGTCGACCTGGTGGCAGTGGGTTCCCTGGAGCTGGTGCAGGCGAGCCCCGCCGCCGTCGACGCGATCCGACGAGCCGGCGACGTCGTGCTCGAGAGTGACGGAGCGTTGCTGGTGCGATTCAGCGGGGACGGCACGGGGCCGACAGAGGAGGGCGGATGAGGTCGTCGAACCGAGCGCGATCGTGGCGGATCGGGGCGCACTGGGGGCTGCTCCTGGTGCTGTCGACCGTGCTCCACCTGTGGGGTCTCGGCGAACGCAGCTACCACCACGACGAGTCGATTCACGGCAAGCTGTCGTGGGATCTGGCGACCAACGGCCACTACCGCTACGACCCCACGTACCACGGCCCGGTGCTCTACTACCTGACCGCGTTCCTGTTCGTGACCGTGGGCGACACCGACTTCACCGCTCGGCTGCCGGCGGCGCTCTGCGGCATCGGGATGATCGGCGTGGCCTGGTTCCTGCGCCGCCCGCTCGGCGGTCGGGCCGCATGGTGGACCGGTCTGCTGTTCACGGTGTCGCCGCTCAACCTGTTCTTCGGTCGGTTCGCCCGGGAGGACCTCATCGAGCTGCTGTTCGCGTCGGCGGCCATGGTCGCCTGGACGCGGGTGGTGCGGGACCGGCCGTGGTCCTGGGCGTGGCTCGGCGTGTGGACCGGCCTCGCCTTCGCCGTCAAGGAGAACGCCTATGTGACCGTGGCCCTGCTCGGATTGACGGCTCTTCTGCTCGGCGTCGACCGGGGCTTGCGGGTCACCGTGCCGGAGGCCGTCGGCTGGCTCTGGCGGCGTTGGCACGGCGTCGTCCTCTCCCTGGCGGTCTTCGTGCTGGTGACGGTGCCGTTGTACACCGTCGGCTTCACCCGTCCCGGCGACTGGCTCTTCCCGGTGCCCGCCATCACCTACTGGTGGGAGCAGCACTCGATCGAGCGGGTCGCCGGCCCGTGGTGGTTCTACCTGCCGCGGCTGCTGCAGTACGAGTTCCTGGTGCTGGCGGCGGCCGCGGTCTGGGTGGTGCGACGGTGGCGGCGGCTGCGCACCCTCGAGCTGTCCCTGGCCATCTTCGGCGTGCTCTCGGTGCTGATGTACATCTACCTTGGCGAGAAGGTGCCCTGGCTGGCAGTCCACCAGATCTGGGCCTTCGTGCCGCTCGCCGGTCTGCAGTTGGCCCGAACCTTCGGCCCGCAGGGCCGCTGGTGGAGCCGGACCCTGGCCTCGGTCGGGCTCGCCGCGACCGTGTTCGTCGCGCTGCTCGCGAGCTTCGTGCTCGACGAGATCACACCGCGGTCCCCGGAGCGCGTCGAGTCCCTTCACTTCGTCCAGACGAGCCCGGAGCTGACGGCGGTGGCGCGCGAAGGGGTCGAGCTCGCCCGGAGTGGAGACGGCAGTCACGTCGCGGCGCTGTCCGGGGAGGCCGCCTGGCCCCTGAGCTGGTACTGGCGGGATGTCCCGCTGCGCTGGGGTCGACCGCTGGCCGGCGAGCGGCCACCCCTCGTGCTGTGCGATCCCGACGAGTTCCCCGAGGTCTCCCAGATCCTCGGCCCGGGCTACGCCGCCGAGCGGATCCCGCTGCGGGCGTGGTGGCTGATGTATGCCGGCGACCCGACGCCGGCGGACTTCGTCCGCTACCTCTTCACCCGCAGGCCGTGGAGCGTCATCGGTAGCACCGACGTGATGGTCCTGCGGCGCGACGGCACGGTGCGATCGTCGGCACGGCAGTTGGAGATTCCCGAGGACGCGGCCCGTCGGCTCGGCGTTGCCGAAGCCGCGACCGCCGTCGGAAGCGGCTGGATGAGCGAGGTGCGCGGCCTCGCCGCGGCCGGCGAGCACGTGTTCGTGGCCGATCCGGTGCGGTCGCAGGTCATGGCGATCGGCCCCGGAGGCCTTCTTGACGAGAGCTACACGGCGACCGGTCTCAACCAGCCCGAGGCGGTCGCCTGGCATCCCGAAGGTCGCCTCCTGATTGCCGACACCTGGAACCACCGCGTGCTGGCGGTCGGCGACGACGGGTCCCAGCTCGAGCTGGGCGCGCCATCCGGCGGCTGGTACGGCCCCCGGGCGATCGCGGTGAGCGAGGCCGGGAGGGTGGTCGTCGCCGACACCGGACACCACCGGCTGGTGCTGTTCGAGCCCGACCTGGGTGAGCCACGGCTGCTGCCGGGGACGGTGGAGCTGCTCGAGCCCGGCGGCGTGGCGTGGATCGGCGAGAGCTCGCTGGTGGTGGCGGACACCGGCCATCGCCGCCTGGTCGAGCTCGACGCCGGCGACGGCCGGCTGCGACGCGAGGTGGCGCTGCCCGACGCCTGGTCGGACTACTACTCCAGGCCCCAGCTCGCGGTGCTGCCGTCGGGCGCCTGGGTTGCCACCGACGCGCCGGGGGGCGCCCTGTGGGTCGTCGGCCCGGACCGGCCGCACCGCGTGGTCATCCCGGGGCTCGTGCCGTCCGGGGTGGCGCTCGACGACGCCGGTGAGCGGCTGATGCTCGGGCTGCTGCCGGGCGAGGTGTTGATCCTGGAGGTCGCGAGGTGACGAGCCAGCCCGAGCTGACCATCGTGGTGCCCGCCTTCAACGAGGAGCAGAGCGTCGAGCCCATGTGGCAACGCCTCTCGGCCGCCCTGGAGGGCGTCGTCGCGGGCTTCGAGGTGGTGTTCGTCGACGACGGCTCGGGGGACGGGACGTGGTCGGCGGTGGAGCGCCTGGCGGCGGTCGATCCCCGGGTCCGGGGGCTCCGTTTCGCACGCAACTTCGGCCACCAGTCGGCGGTCACGGCCGGCATCGACCACGCCCGCGGCCGGGCAGTGGTGATCATCGACGCCGATCTGCAGGATCCGCCCGAGGTCATTCCGGAGATGGTCGCCCGCTGGCGCGAGGGCCACGACGTGGTCTACGGCCAGCGCAACGAGCGGGAGGGGGAGACCTGGTTCAAGAAGGCGACCGCGGCCCTCTTCTACCGCATGCTCCGCTCGATCACGAGCGTCGACATCCCGGTCGACACCGGCGACTTCCGGCTGATGGGGCCGCGCGCGATCGAGGCCTTCCGCGCCCTGCCCGAGCGCAACCGGTTCATCCGCGGGCTGGTGAGCTGGATCGGCTTCCGCCAGACCGCGGTGGTCTACCGTCGCAGCCGCCGTCATGCGGGCCAGACCAAGTACCCGTTGCGCAAGATGCTGCGCTTCGCCCTCGACGGCATCACATCCTTCTCGTTTCTCCCCCTCAGGCTGGCGACGGTGCTCGGCTTCGTGGTGTCGGTGCTCGCCTTCGTCTACATCGTGGTGGTGATCGTGCTCAAGGCGGTGGGCGTCAGCTGGTCGGGCTACACCTCCCTGATGGCCTCGATCCTCTTCCTGGGCGGCGTTCAGCTGCTGATGATCGGCCTGCTCGGCGAGTACCTCGCCCGGGTCTTCGACGAGGTCAAGCGGCGGCCCCTCTACCTCATCGGCGGCTCGACCGAGGGGGACACCCCGGTCGTGCCGCCGCGCCGCGGAGTCGACTAGGCGCCTGTTGGCGAGCTCGGGTACGCCTTGACGAAGCGCACGTCGTCAAGCGGGATCCGCTCGTGATAGAGGATCGACCCGCCGCTCATCTTCCGGTCGGTTCTCAGGACGAGCACCTCGCCCTCGAGCCGGTCGAGCACGCCGCGAAGCGGCACGCCGCGGTCGCGGATCACCTCCACCACAAGGCCGACGGCGTCGAGCAGCTCGGCCCTCTCGCCGGGACCGATGAGCCGATACCTGACGACGCGAGCCAGCTCGAACTCGAGGGCCTCGACCCGGCCGGGGTCCAGTCCGAATCGGCGCGACAACGTCGCCGCGGCCTCGAGCTCCCCCTCCGCCTCTTGCCAGGAGGCGCGATCCATCGCCCGCTCGGCCTGCAGGATCCGGTACGCGACGATCTCTCCGGCGATCTCGAGCACCAGGCCGGCCACGGGGTCGACCAGGGCGGCGGCGTCGAGGTGACGGAGGGCCGTGACCGGGTCGCCGCCTTGCAGCGCGCGGCGAGCCAGGGAAGTCTCGTCGAGCAGCTGCTGGCGCCGGGCGAGCCGGCCGATCTCGACCGCGGACATCGTCGGCGTCGGCGCCGGTGCGAGGGGTGTCGGGACGGCGGCCACCGCCGTCGGGGTCGCGGTCGGGGGGAGGCTTCCGGCGAGTGGATCGTGGCGGATGATGACCGTGGCGCACACCGCCACCGTCACGACCACTGCCAGGGCGGCGAGGAGCAGCGCCGGCGAGATCCTCCGCTGCGGCGGCGGCTCCTCGATGGCTGGCGTGGGCGCAGGTTCGGGGTCAGCCTTCGATGTGGCCTCTCCTGACGATGTCGGCGCCCGGCGGACCGCCAGGGGCGCGTCAGCCGCCGGGGCCGGGGGCGCCATGGCCTCGAGTGTTCGCTCCACGTGCAGGATCTCGCGGGCCATTGACTGCAGCCCCAGGCTCTCGCAGAGACGAGCGGCGGGGAAGAGGCTGCGGGCCAGATCCCGATAGGGCTTGGACGGGTCACCGGCGTCGCCGGATCGCAAGGTCGCCGCGACCTCGCGGAGGCGTACCGCCATGTCGGGCAGCTCACGGTTGCGCTTGCCCATGCCCTCGAGCTTGCGCGCGAGGTCCTCGAGGCGGGCAATGGCTGGGCCGAGGTCCGTTGCTCTGCCATGGGTCCGAGGTGTCTCGTCCAATCCGCGCCTCCAGCGGCGATGATATCCGACCGCGCGGCAGAGCAGACGGGTGAACGCCTCGGCAGTCGGGTTGTGGGCAGGCCCGCGCTGGGCCTCTGTGGTTCATCTCCTGCGGTCGGGGTGCGGGCTCGGGCTCGGGGATGGGGTTAGAGTGGGGAGGTGCACGCTCCGGTCTGTGGTGGAGGGATCAGGGTGCGGCCTGGAAAACCCCGAGGATTCGCAGGCCGGGTGCTGCCTTTGGCCATCGTCGTCGGGCTCGGCTGTGGGCTGGAGCCGGTGCGGCCCGGGGGGCTTCCCGAGGTCCGCTCGTCCGGCGTCCTCCGCGTCGCCGTCGCGCCCGGATGGCCTGGGCCCGCCGCACCGCCCGGCAGCGTTTGGCCGGGCGAGGGTGAGCTGCTCGAGCGCCTGGCCGATCGGCTCGAGGCGGAGCTCGTGATCGTCCGGGCCTCGCGCCATGACCAGCCGCTGCTCTGGTTGGCCGAGGGGCGCGTCGATCTGGCGGTGAGTCGATTCTCGCCCGGCGCCTTGCTCGGTACCGGTGCGGTGGCCAGTGAGGCGGTGCAGTGGCTGGACGAGCTGCTGCTCGGCAGTCCCACCTGCGACGTCGACGCCCTCGACGCGGCCGCCGGCCTCGAGGTCCATCTCCATCGGTCACGGTTGCGGGGATCGTTGGCCGCGGCCGTCGCCGAGAGGGGTCTGGTGCCGGTACCGGTCCCCGAGGAGGTGCCGATCGCCGAGGTGGTGGAGAGGGTGCGTCGGGGTCGTTATCGCCTCACGGTGGTCGACTCCGAGCTGCTCTCCAGGATCCGGCCGCGCGCGGGTCTGCGGCAGATCGGGCCGCTGGTGAAGCGGCGACCGCTGGTCTGGGCGCTGCGCGAGCGCAGCCCGAAGCTGCGCGAGGCAGTGAACGGCTTTCTCTTCTCCGAGCAGCTCCTCGGGCGGTCGGCGCAGACCGCCGAGTGCCGTGACCTCCGGCAGGTGCGCCGGGCGGGGGTGCTCCGGCTGGTGACCCGGATCTCGCCGACCACCTGCTCGGTGACCCGTGGCGGCCTTGACGGCTTCGAGTACGATCTCGCCACCGACTTCGCCAGGCGCCTCGGGGTCCGGCTCGAGCTCACCATCCCCCCGCTGGAGTGGGATCCGGTGGACTGGCTCGAGGCGGGCTACGGCGACCTGCTGGCGCTGCACGAG
>CAZKKP010000101.1:0-10149 GCA_964553295.1 uncultured Thermoanaerobaculia bacterium
TCTCCCGCTACGCCCCGGCGCCGCGGGAGGTCACCGAGGAGCTGCTCAAGAAGTACAAGGGCCGAGTGGCCGAGGAGGACGAGGAATGACCGAGCTCATGATCAAGCTGCGCCGCTCTCCCCGCACCCTGCTCGCGCGGGACGGCCACCCCGGGCCCGGACCCGGCAACCTGGGTCTGGTGATGGCCCGTGCCGGCGTCGGCAAGACCGCTTTCCTGGTCGGCATCGGCATCGACGCGTTGCTGTCGGGCCAGAAGGTGCTGCACGTCTCCCTCGAGCGCAGCGTCGACAAGGTCCGCGGCTGGTACGACGACCTGGCGACCGAGATGCTCCGGCGCGAGAAGAAGCTCGAGCACTGGGCCGCGCTGCAGCTCGAGATCGAGCGTCGTCGGCACATCCACACCTACGTCGGGCAGTCGTTCTCGATCGACCGTCTCGCGGCAGCCCTGGCGCTGCTGCGCGACGCCATGGAGTTCGTGCCCCACGTGATCATCCTCGACCGCATGGAGCTCGAGTCCTTCGACCGCGACATGGTCGCCGCCCTCAAGGGGCTCGCAGCGGCCTCCGGCGCCGAGCTCTGGATGGCCTGCCGGACGCACCGCGAGGGGCCGCAGGGCGAGCCCGGCCACCTGCCGCCGCCGGCCGACCGCTTCGAGGACCTGGTCGACCTCGCCTTCCGCCTCGACCCCCACGACGCCAAGATCCGGCTGCACGTGCTCAAGGACCGCCAGCACATGGTCGGACAGGATCTCGCCATCCTGCTCGACCCCCAGACCATGCTGCTCACCCTGGGGGTACGATCCTGAGCCCCTCCGACCTCGCCGCCGACAGCCGCGACCGGGCGGTGTCAGGCCCATAGCCCGGGTGCCCCCGGTTTTGAGCTCGGCAAGCGGGCGCCCTGCGCCCTCGGCCCTGGGCCCTCATCCCCGTGCTCGGGGCGCCCGAGGGGGAACCGGCGCTGCTCGCTCAGGCGAGCGCCCGGGCGACGAAGCGGGCGGCCTCGGTCTCGGCCCAGAAGCGGGGCGCCAGCGGGTTCGCGCCGCTGACGAAGCCGACGTGGCCGCCACGCGGCACGATCGCCGGCGCCAGCGCCGGGTTGCCGGCGAAGGCCGCGCGCGGAATGGCAGACGACGGGAGGAAGGGGTCGTCCTCGGCATGCACCAGCAGGGTCGGGACCCGGATGCGCTCGAGGAAGCGGCCGCTCGAGGAGCGCTGGTAGTAGTCGGCGGCGTCGGCGAAGCCGTGCAGCGGCGCCGTGGCGGCGTCGTCGAAGGCGCGGAAGCTCCCCGCGGCAAGCGCCCGGGCGAGGTCGACCGGCGGCGCCAGCTCGGCGGCCCGGGCGCGCAGCTTGACCTTGAGCGAGGCGAGCAGCCGGCGGACGTAGAGGGCGCCGAAGCGGCCCTCGAGGTGGTCGGCCCCGGCGGCGAGGTCGAAGGGCACCGAGATCGCCGCCGCCGCCGCCACCCCGGCGTCGGCGCCGCGTTCGCCGAGCAGCTTGAGCAGCGCGTTGCCGCCCAGGGACACCCCGACTGCGGCGAGAAGGTGGCCGCGGCGGCGGAGCAGGTCGAGGACGAACGCGGCGTCGGTGGTCTCGCCGGAGTGGTAGAGCCTTCGCCCCCGGTTGAGCTCCCCGGAGCAGGAGCGGAAGTTGAGGCCGACCGCGGCGACACCGTGGTCCGCCAGTCGACGGTAGAGCTCGCAGGCGTAGCCCGAGCGGGCGCTGCCCTCCAGCCCGTGCAGCACCAGCACGAGGGGATCTCCGGCAACGGCCGCCGGCCGACCGTCGACGCGGGCCCAGTCGAGGTCGAGGAAGTCGCCGTCCGGCGTCTCGAGCCGCTCCCTGCAAAAGGGCACCGAGTCCTTTCGCCTCAGCAGACGTGCGCCGAGTGTCTGGCCGTGCGGCCCGGGCAGCCACCAGGCCGGCAGGAACGGTCGTGGGGCAAAGCCGTCGAGGCTCATCGGTCCACTCCCGAGCGGCTCGAGCGCTGCGACCCGAGGACGCAGTCGGGACGTTCCGGGTCGATCGGTCCGTCCCCCGGCCGCCGCCAGTAGCGCAGCCCGACCGATGTGGGCTCGACGGTGACCTGGGTGACGCTGCGCGTGGCCGAGAACGACCGGGTCATGAAGGGCGACCACTCCCGGCGGCCGGGCGCCTCGAGCAGGTTGACCTCGGGCAGTCCGGCCCGCCGCGGCGCGCCCCGCGCGAGCCACTCGAGGAAGCGCTCCCGTCGCCAGGCGAGAACCTCCTCGGTGCGCCAGTACGACGAGCTGACCATGTCCACCGGGTCCCGACGCTCCTGCCGGGACAGGCGACCGCCGGGTCTCCAGACCAGCTCCCGCGTCCGCTCCGGGTCGAGCACGAGCAGGATGAAGGAGGGGTAGGGTCTCGGGTCGAGGCCCTCCTCGAGCCAGTGCTCGAGGTCGACCGGCGGCCGCGCCAGGACCTCGGGCAGGATCGAACCGCGGCTCGGCACCTCCGGCCGACCGAGGAGCTCGAGGTCGGCCGCGTCATAGCCGTTGAGCAGGCAGCCCACGGTCCCGTCGCTGTTGACGCCGATCCAGGTGCCGCCGCGCTCCCCGTCAGCGGGGGCCAACCACGCCGGTCCGCCGTCCCGTCCGGGGTGCCGCGCCGGCGCCCTCTCCGGCGCGCGACCCCAGCGCTCGTCGCGATTCATGGTCACCGCGAGCCCCCCGTCCGGCTGCCGCATCACCGTCACCGTGCACATCGGTCGATCACCCGTTCCCTTCCCAGGATGAACGCACCGCTGCACCCTATCACCAGCACCGCCCGGAACCCGCTCCCCCCGTGCCCGGATCAGGCTCTCAGGGCTGAGAGCTCAGGGAGGAGTGGCAGGCGGGCTGCTCAGGTCACCGCGACGCGGTTGCGGCCGCTCCGCTTGGCGCGGTACAGGGCGCGGTCGGCGGCGCGCAGCACCGCGTCCGGCGAGGTCCTGGTCGGGTCCGGGGAGGCGAGGCCGGCACTTACGGTCACGGTGACCCGGGTGCCGTTTCCGGTGGTGCGGCGACGGGGCGGCCGGTGCGGCCGGCCGGCGCTGCGCACCGCGAACCCGCGCTGCTCGATGGCCGCCCGTACCGCTTCCAGGTGGGCCACCGCCTTGGACGCCGAAAGGCCCGGAAAGAGCACCGCGAACTCCTCGCCACCGTAGCGGAAGACCCGGCCGCCGGCCTCGACCCGGGCGAGCTCCCGGGCGATCATGCGCAGCACCTGGTCGCCCGCCTCGTGACCCCAGCGGTCGTTGAACTGCTTGAAGTGGTCGACGTCGACCATGGCCACGGCGTAGGTCCCGCCGACCGTGCGCAGCGCCTCGTCGAAGGCGCGGCGGTTGGCGAGCCCGGTGAGGGCGTCGTGAAAGGCCAGCCGGTAGCCCTGCTCGACGAGGGCGAGCAGCAGGGTGGCCTGGGCGGCGCCGATCAGGGCCGTGGCGCGAAGCCCGAAGCCGCTGCTCAGCAGCGCCCCGGTGGCCGCGACGAGGCACCAGGGAAGGGCGGCCTCGAGGGGCCGACGGCGGACCGCGGCGATCACCAGCAGGGCGAGGCCGGCGGCGGCCACCGCCCAGGGCACCGCGGCCAGCGCCGGCCCCGGAGCCTGGCGCAGGCGGTCGAAATGGCCGGCCGCCAGCCACAGCAGAGCGAGCTGCGACACCACCAGCATGAGGTGGACGAGAGCGGTAGGGCGCGCGATGCCGCGGTCGGCCAGGGGGGCGAGCAGCACCAGGTTGAGGGCGATGACGAGCAGCACCACCGAGGTCTCGGGGGAGAGCGGTTCGAGGAACCGCACCGCGAGCTGTCCACCGGTCATCACCAGGGCCGCGATCGCCGAGCGGTGCAGCCGGAGTCGGGCCGCGACCAGCAGGACGAGCAGCCCGAGGCCCTCCGGCAGAACTGCGAGCACGCTCGCGGCGGTCCCCGCCGGCACCAGGGCGGCGCCGAACCAGGCGGCCGCCGCGAGCACACCACCGGCGACGAAGGTCAGGGCGCCACCACGGTCCATTCCCCCGAGTGTAAGCCCTTCAGACCCGCGCGGCGCATCACCTCTTCCACGTGTCGGCGACCTGGCGGCCGGCGGGCGTGTCCCGGGACCAGGTCATGGTCGCGCCGCCGTCGCTGAAGTCGACCACGTAGGTGGTCGGCGGGCCGTCGAGGGTGACCTGGACGCGGTGGTTGGCGACGAAGTCATAGGCGCCTGTTTCGATGCCGTCGCGCAGGATCACGCCATTGGCAAAGCGGTAGATCTCGTCCCCGGGCAGCGACATCACCACCCGCCGCCAGTCGCCGACGATCCGGCTTCGGTTGTTCTCGAGCCGGGCGAACTCCTGGACCCGGTCGCAGCCGCTGGTCACCGCCGCCAGCGCGAGAGCCAGCAGCACGAGCCGTCGGGCCATGATCGCCTCCCTCCGGGCGGTCTCAGCGGACCGCCCGGGCCGTCACCCAGCGATTGTAGGCTACCAGGCCGACCACGGTGGAAGCGGCGATGACCGCGAAGAGGATCCACATCTGGTCGGGGCGGTCGACCCCGGCCGGCCCGAAGTGCTGGTAGGAGGCGCCCGACAGCAGACCGCCGAAGAGGTTGCCGAGGGCGACGCACCAGTAGAAGTAGCCCATGTACATGCCGACCTTCTCCGGCGGTGCGATGCGGCCGGCGTACTCCTTCGAGCGCGGGCTCGCCATCATCTCGCCGAGCGAGAAGACCAGGATCGCCGCCACCACGACCCAGCCGGAGGCGCCGGCGAGGTAGACCAGGAAGCTGGCGATGGTCACCGCGACGCCGAGGATGATGCTGACCAGGGGGCTGATCCGTCGGATCAGGAAGGAGATCAGCACCTGCAGGCAGATGATGCCGAAGGCGTTGAGGTTGATCAGGAACTCGGGCTTGATCTGGCCGTGCTCGAGCACCGCGACGTGCCAGCCCGAGGTGTCGAACCCCCAGCCCTGGAACGCCCCGACGACCCAGCTCACCATCGGGCCGAGGCTGGCCACGAGGTCGGAGGTGTCGACGTAGTCCCGGATGTACTCCGGCAGGGTCATGAAGATCTGGTTGAAGGAGGTCCAGAAGCCGGCCATCAGGAGCAGGAAGACCAGGTAGCGACCCTCCCCGACGGCCAGCCGCTGGCGCCACCACACTCCGGCGACGCTTGTCCGCGCGCCGCGCAGCGCGAGGTCCCAGCCGAGGTGCAGGATCAGCCAGCCGACCGCCGCCAGGCCGACGGTCTTCAGGCTCCACCAGCGGGAGCCCATGACCAGCATCACCAGCATGCCGGACACCAGCAGGAAGAAGCGCAGGTTGCCGACCACGGCCACCATGCCCGCGAAGACCTCCGCGAGTGAGCGCCGGCTCTCCGCCTCGGCGTCCCGCGGCGGCTCGCGGTACAGGGCGAGACAGGTGACCCCCATGATGACGATCCATCCCGCCGAGGCCCAGAAGACGTACTTCCAGTCCCAGCCGCGGACGACCCCGGCCACCACCGGCCCGAGGAAGCCGCCGATGTTGACCATCATGTAGAAGATGCCGAAGCCGACGGCGCCGGTCTCCTCGGTGGTCGACTTGGCGATCGTCGAGATGACCACCGGCTTGAACATGCCGTGCCCGACCGCGACCAGGAAGTAGACCGCGAGAAAGCCCCAGAAGGTGGTCGGCAGGGCGAGCAGGAGGTAGGCCGGCGCCATCACCAGGGTCGAGGCGAGGAAGGTCGCCCGATAGCCGTAGCGGTCGGCCAGGGCGCCGAACACCGCCGGGAAGAGGTAGAGGAAGAAGGTCGCCAGCCCCTGGATCACGCCCCGGTCGGCCGACGACAGGCCGAGGCCGCCGTCGGCCACGGCGCCGGTGAGGTACAGGGTCGAGACGGCGTAGAAGCCGTACCAGCCCATGCGCTCGAAGATCTCCATGCTGTTGGCGACCCAGAAGGCCCGGGGGAAGCGACCCAGAACGCCGGGGGACGAGGTCATTGCACGCTCCGGTGAGTTGGGGCGACGGTGTCGCGGTGGCTGTCGTCGTCACCGGGCCGCTTCGGCGCCGGGCGACCTCGAACGCGCGGTCAGAAGCCGAATCGCTGCGGCATGATACTCGTTCTGCTGCCGAGCAGGTCCTGGATCCCGACATAGACCTGCTGGCGCCCGCCCTCGAGTTCGAGGACCGTCTTGAAGGAGAAGTAGCCCCGCGCCACCGCCTCGTCATGGCGGGCGTCCTCGACGGTGATCTCGAGCTCCTGGCTCGCAAGCTCGGACTGGTTGCCGGCGCCGTCCTCGGCGAGCAAGGTGATGAGCACTCGTCCCCACCAGAGCTCGCCACGGGGCACCATCTCGAGCCGGGCGAAGGGGATCTTCACGTGCACCGGGACCTGGACCCGTTTCGAGGCGGAGGCCCCGAGCCGGAACCGCGACTCCGGCTCGCCGACCTCGAGCCGCACGCCGAGGGGGTTGGCGTCGCGGCCGAAGAGCATCTCCGAGCGCAGCCGTTGGGCGGCGCGGACCTCGGCAGGCCGGTCGACGTAGGCGCGCCGGTGGGCGAGCTGCGCCGCCGGGTGGCCGGGCACGCGCACCTCGATGGTGTAGGTCTTGCCGTCGCCGCTGTGGTCGACGGTGTAGCCGAGGGAGTAGTAGTGGTCGAGGCTCCTGCTGACGGCGGCGAGCGCGGCGGCGACGTCGCCGGTCAGCTCTGCGCGACCACCAGTGCTCTCGGCGGAGGAGATCAGCAGGCCCTTGCGGGTGCGCTCGAGCCAGGCGCCGATGTTGACGCTGCCGGCGGCGGTGTCCAGGGCGGACTCGACGGGGGAGTCCCGGGCCACCGGGTCCTGGCGGCTGGCGCCGGTGCGCGGGCCGAGCACGAGCCCCCGGCGGAGACCCTCGTCGAGGACGTCGGTGACGCCCCGCTCGGCGGATCGCGAGCTGTCGGAGCGGAAGCCCGAGGAGTCGACGGTGTACAGGGTGAAGCCGAGGTCGGCCGCCTCGTGGGCCAGGGACTGCCAGAGGTCCCCGGTCGGGTACTCGGTGGCGGCGTTGACGAAGTCGACCGGGGCGTAGGACGGCGACCACTCGGTGCGCGGGTGGCCGGGGGTGAAGGCGACCAGCACCCGACGGCCGTCGGTCCGACCCTGGCGGGCCATTGCGGTGGCGACGGCGTCCCCGACCCGGCGGCTGCGCTTCTCGAGATCGGCGACGAACTCGCGGCTGCGTTGCCGGCGCTCGTAGAAGTCGAGCCGGCGCTCGCCGCTGACCTCGCCGCTGACCAGGGAGTCGGTGAAGGACACCGCCTGCTGGACGCCCTTCGCCGTGATGCCGCCGGCGAGCTCGAGGGCCTCGAGCAGCTCGTCGCGCCACCGCGTCCGGTCGACCAGGGTCTTCAGCTCGCCGTCGAACACGATGACGGAGACCTCCTCGCCGGTCGGGATGCCGCCGCGGTAGCGCTGGTGCAGAGCCTCGACGGCGCGGTCCCGGTCCTGCGGGTACATCAGGTACAGGTCGAGGAAGTAGACCACACCCAGGGGCCTGGCCAGCGCGCCGGGAACCGCCGCTTCGGGGCCCGAGCCGGGCGAGCCCGGGCGCGGCCGCGACACCTCGAGGAAGTTGGTGAGCTGCTGGACGCGACCGTTTTCGAGGACTACGAAGTCGTCGGGGCCCAGCCCGGTGATCGGCTCGCCGGTCGCCGGGTCGACGAGGCTCACCGGCACCTCGATGACGTTGACCGTGGTCTCGCCGCCGAAGGTCCCGGGTCGGTCACCGCCGGCTGCCAGGGTGAAGGCGAGCAGAGTCGTCGAGGTCCACACGGTCACCACCGTCCGCATCTGAACTCCTCCCGACGCCGGCAGTGCGGCGACTCGTCGAGCGGGTCTTCGGCGAAGGGTCGTGCCGGTCGCCCGGCGCACGAAGGCCGCCGACTCACGGTCGCCTCCGTCACGGCCTGGCGCCGAGGGCGCGTTCACGGATCCGGTCGAGAAAGGCCCGCTCCTTGGGCGTCAGCGCCGTCGGTCCCTGTCGGTCGAGCACCTCGCGCAGTCGCCTGATCTCGGCCGCCTCCTCCGGGCTGAGCTCGAGACGAACCGGCGACTGCGGTCCGGGCGTTGCGGCCGCCGGGAAGCGCCGGCGCAGGTCGAGCGCCCAGTAGAGGCCGCCGCACAGGGCGCCGCCGAGGTGGGCGCCGTGGCCGATGGGCAGGCCGCCGCCCTGCGCCTGGGCGACGAGACCCCAGAGGTCGAGCCCGACGAACACCACCGCGAAGACCATCGCGGGAACCGGCACGATGGCGAAGAGCAGGATGCGCTGTCGCGGGAAGAGCAACGCGTAGGCGAGCAGCAGGCCCGAGATCGCGCCCGAGGCGCCGACCGCTCCCGCCCGGGCGTCGCCGAGCAGCAGGCTCGACACCGCCGAGTGGCTCGCCGAGGCGAACACCGCCGCCGTGAGGTAAAACGCGGTGAACCGGGCGCGTCCCCAGAGGCGTTCGAGGATGCTGCCGAAGCTCCAGAGGACGAACATGTTGAGGGCGAGGTGCCAGCCCTCGACGTGGGAGAACTCCGCGGTCAGCAGGGTCCAGACCCGGCCGTGCGCCAGATGGAGCGTGCTGACGACGAAGTTCTCCGCCATGAAGCGCTCGAGGCCGCCGCCGGAAGGCGCAGCCCACCACAGGCAGAAGACCACGAGGTTGAGCGCCACCACCAGCGGCACCACCACCAGCCGGCGCAGCATCCACTCGGGCAGGGGACGCGGCAGGCGGGCCTCCAGCCGCGGCAGCTGGACCTGACCCGAGCCCCTGGAGGGTGCGGAATCGGCGCGTGGTGACAGCGGTTCGTCCATCTGGCCTCAGTCGCCATTATCAACGCGCCGACCGCTCAGGCCAATCCAGCTCGGCATGATAGCCTCGGCGTACCCGCGGTGGAGGTGGACATGCGTGCTCACGGACCCCTGGCGATCCTGGCGCTCGGCGCCCTGGCGGCGGCCGCCGGCGCGCTCGAAGCGGCCTCCCTGGAGGACCGGCTCGAGGCCGAGCTGCGCGGCGCCTGGGTGGTGATCTCGAGCGAGGTCTACTCCTCCTGCGACTCGTTCTACAACGACAACACGGTCCTCCCCGGGGGCGTCTCGAGCAAGGCCAGGCGGCGGTTCGAGCCCGGCGAGCTGGGCAAGGTCGACCGGCTCAGGGTCAAGCGTTCCCAGGTCGACCTGCTCATCACCCTCGACCAGCCGATCCTGGCGAGCAGGACCGACGGCCCCTTCGAGCTGCTCGACGAGCGTCGCTGCAAGGTCCAGCTGATGTTCGAAATGCCCCGGGAGTGGCTGCGCAGCGAGGACCTCGGCCGGGTCCGGCAGCAGCTCGGCGAGACCGTCTCGGCCTTCCGCGACCGGGCGTCCGCCCAGGGTGACGAGGGCTACAACAGGCGGCGCCGCGAGGACTACCCCGTCGACTACGAGCTGACCGTCGCGCGGCACGCCCGCTGGACGGCCGAGCAGCTCAACCACGCGGTCGGCGCCCGGCTCGACCTGGCGGTGCGCGACGCCGGAGGCGCCGCCGCCGCGATCCGCTCCGACCCGGAGTACCTCGAGGGCTTTGCCGCCGGCGTCGACGTGATGCGCGGCCGCTGGCTGCCTGCTTGCGACGGTGCGGTCTCGGCGACCCTCGCCTCGAGCACCGACCGGCCGCCGTCCGACGCGAGCCAGAGCTTCAAGCGCGGCTTCGAGGACGGCAGGACCCTGCTCTTCAACCTCCGGCTGGCGGACATCCTGCGCGGCTGCTTCGTGCCGGTGCCCGACGCCCGCTGACCCGGCGGACGACCACGATGCTCGTCGCCGCCCTCCAGCTCGACATCGCCTGGGAGGACCCCCAGAGGAGCCTGACCGGCGCCGGCGCCCTGGTGGCCGCGGCGGCCGCGGCCGGCGCCCGGCTCGTCGCCCTGCCCGAGCTCTTCGCCACCGGCTTCAGCATGGACGGCGAGAAGGTGGTCGCGGCTACTCCGTTGGTGGCCGACGCGGTCGCCGGGCTGGCCCGGCGGCACCGGGTGTTCATCCTCGCGGGCTGGGCGGCGCCGGCCGGCGGGCGGCCGTTGAACGTCGCGGTGCTGGTCGGTCCCGACGGCGCCGAGCGCGGCCGCTACGCCAAGATCCACCCCTTCGGCCTGGCCGGCGAGGGCCGCGCCTACGGCGCCGG
>CAZKKP010000102.1:0-6046 GCA_964553295.1 uncultured Thermoanaerobaculia bacterium
GGGAGCGGGGTCGCCGCGTGCTCCGGGGCGCGAGCCACGACGATGACGAGGAAATCGGATCGCGGGGAGGCCAGCTCGACGATGGCGACGGAGCCGAGGAGTACCGAACCGAGGTCGTGGTCGAGCGGCGCGGCGGCTTCCGCCACCCGGTCATCGTCGAGCTCCGCTACGACGACGGCACGGCCAGCCGCCACACCTGGGACGGCCAGGGACGGTGGACCAGGATCGTCGAGACGCGGCCGGCGAGGCTGGTCTCGGCCGAGGTCGACCCGGACGGCCTGCTCGCCCTCGACGTCAACCGGCTGAACAACGGGCGCCGGCTCGAGCCGAGCCGGCTGGCTTCCTCCAAGATGCTCGCCCATGCCCTCTTCTGGCTGCAGAACCTGCTCGAGCTGACGGCGATCGTGGGGTGAGACGTTGAACTCCCTGGATCTGCTTCGCCTCGGACTGCGCCGCTCCCGCCGTCACCTCCGCCTGGCGGTCGTGCTGTACCTACCCGCCGGGCTCGCGGCCCTCCTGCTCGCCGCCGCGGCGCGCGGCATCTACGGTCCGACCCTCGACTCGAGCCTGTTCGCCGACCGGGCCCTCGACGGTGAGTGGCTCCCGGTGTGGGTCGACCTCACCGCATCGCTCCCCGGCGCGGCCGGCGCCGTCCTCGGTCCGGCGCTCGCGCTGCTGATGGCGGCCGTCGCCCTGGTCCATGTAGCCTTGGCGGCCGGCGTCGTCGGCGCCCTGGTCGAGCGCCAGGGCACGAACCCGTTCCTCCTCGGCATCCGCCGGCACACCTGGCCCTTCCTGCGCGCGGCTGCCGTGTACGTGGTCGGTCTGATCCCGATCGCCGTCGTCGCCGGTCTCACCGCCAGGGGGCTGTTCCGGCTCGCCGCCGAGCAGCGGGACGGCCGGCTCGACCTCCTCGCCGTCGGCCTGGCGGCGCTGCTGGCGTTCTTGCTCTGGGCGCCCTGGGACCTCGCCTACGATCTGGCGCGGGTGGCCGCGGTCCGCCACGACGAGCGCAGCATGGCGCCGGGCATGATGCGCGCCCTCCGCGAGGTCCTGCGCCGACCGCGGCTGCTCCTGCCACTGGCCGCGGCAGCGGTCCTGCTGCCGCTGGCGCTGCACCTCGTCTACGGCCTACTGCGGTCGCCGTGGACACCGTCGACCGGGATAGGAATCATACTGCTCGTGGCCGTCCAACAGACCGTCATGCTGGGCCGAGCGGCTCTCCGGCTGTGGCTCTGGAGTGCTTCGGTGGAGGCCTACGATCACCTCGGCACACCCCCGTGGTGCCGTCACCTCACCCAGGGCTGCCATTCCGCGGTCCCGGCGCCTTCCTCCCCAAGACCCGCCCTGGAGGAGACCGGGAAGGGCTCTCAGGCGACCGGAGCGGTCGCCTGAGAGCGGCAGCGGCTCAGCCCCGGTAGCGGGCGTCGCCGAAGCCGAGGATCGGGTAGAAGATGAACGGCAGGATGATCAGCCCGACGGCGAAGCCCACTCCCTTGCCGAACTTCTCGGCCAGGGCGACGGCCACCAGGATCGCCGCCACGACGTTGACCAGCGGGATGATGAAGAGCACGATCCACCACAGCGGCTTGCCGGCGATCTTGATCAGCACGATCAGGTTGTAGATCGGGATGATCGCGGCCCAACCAGGCTCGCCGGCCTTGCTGAAGACCTTCCACAGCGAGGCGATCAGGAACACCACGATGGCGAGCCAGACCACCATCATGAGCATGGCGATCACCCCGCCGCCACCGCTGCCGTCGTAGGTACCGTAGTCCTGAGCCGCCGAGATCACACCCGCCAGAGCCATCATCGATGTCATCTTTTCCTCCGTGCGGCCCTCCGGCCGCGGTTGCAAAACAGGTTTGCGACTTGGTCGCAGTATCCTCGCACCGCCGCCACGCCTTGTCAAGGACCCGTGAGACGAAGACGGGCACCTTCCTCGCCAGCAACCGGACGAGTTCCAAACACCGGGTGTCCGGCGATCGCCACACCACCGACGGCCATGCGGTCTCCCTGCGCTTGCTGACCCGGATCCGGCCGCCACAAACGCCCCCCGTCTGTGTCACCATCCTCCCCATGAACGAAACCGCACAACGGCGCACGCTGTACCTGGTCGACGGACCCAACATGGCCTTCCGCGCCTTTTACGCGATCGGCGGCATGGCCAGCTCGAAGGGGCAACCGACCAACGCCCTGTTCGGCTTCGTCGGCATGCTGCTGAAGCTCATCCGCGAGGAGCAGCCCGACTACCTGGCGATCGCTTGGGACCCGCGCGGCGCGACTTTCCGAGACGACCTCTTCCCCCACTACAAGGGCACCCGACCGGACATGCCCGACGCCCTGGCCGCCCAGATGCCGCTCTTCCCCAGGGTGGCCGAGGCCTTCGGGGTGCCCTTCCTCGTGCTCGACGGGTTCGAGGCCGACGACGTCATGGGCACCCTGGCCCGCCGCCACGAGAGCGAGCTCGACGTCGTCCTAGTGAGCTCGGACAAGGACCTGATGCAGCTCGTCTCCGAACGGGTCAGCCTGTACGACTCGATGAAGGATCGGCGGATCTCCTTCGCCGAGGTCGAGGAGAAGTTCGGCTGCCGGCCGGATCTCGTCCCTGACGCCCTCGGCATCTGGGGCGACAGCTCGGACAACATACCCGGCGTCAAGGGGATCGGCGAGAAGGGCGTGAAGAAGCTGCTGGCCGAGTGGGGCGACCTGGACGAGATCTACAGCCACCTCGAGGAGGTCACGCCGGCCGGCGTCCGGGCCAAGCTCGAGGTCGATCGGGAGTCGGCCTTCCTGTCCAGGACCCTGGCCACCATCCGCACCGATGCCCCCGTCGAGGTCGGTCTGGACGATCTCCGCCTCGACTTCCCTCCCCCACCGGACACCGCGAAGGAGCTATTCACCGAGCTCGAGTTCCGCAGCTTCCTGTCCGAGTTCGGCGGCGAGATGACGGGGGTCGACCGCTCCTCGTACCGAATGGTCACATCGGAGGACGAGCTCGCCGAGCTCGCCGCGGCGCTTGCTGCGGCGCCGCGTTTCGCCCTCGACACCGAGACGACCTCCCTCGACGCGCTCCAGGCGGACCTCGTCGGCCTGTCCTTCTGCTGCGACGACAACGTGGCCTGGTATGTGCCGGTCGGCCACCGCGGCCTCGACAGCGCCGGTCAGCTGCCCTGGACGAGGGTGCGCGAGGTCCTCGGACCGATTCTCGAGGACCCGGCTCGGGGCAAGACCGGCCAGAACCTCAAGTTCGACCTCAAGGTGCTGGCCTGCCACGGTGTCGAGGTCCGGGGCGTCGACGGCGACACCCTGCTCGCCGACTACCTGCTGTCTCCCGACCGCCGCTCGCACAAGCTCGACGACATCGCCCTGGTCCATCTCGAGCACCGGATGATCTCCTTCCAGGAGGCCCTCGCCGGCCGCACCGATTTTTCAGCAGTGTCGCTGGAGGAGGCCCGCGACTACGCCGCCGAGGACGCCCACGTCGCCTGGCTGCTCGACCGCAAGCTCGCCGTCCTGCTCGTCGAGAACCAGCTCGACCGGCTCTACCGGGAGCTCGAGGTGCCCCTGATCGGGGTGCTCGCCAGAATGGAACGCCACGGCATCGCCCTCGACGTCGAGGCCATGGGCGCGCTCTCGGTCGAGCTCGGTGGCCGCATCGCCGAGGCCGAGAGGGCCTGCTTCGAGGCCGCCGGTCGCGAGTTCACCCTGGGTTCGGTCAAGCAGCTCCGCGAGGTGCTGTTCGACATCCTCGGGCTGCCGGTGGTCAAGCGCACCAAGACCGGGCCCTCGACCGACGAGTCGGTGCTCGAGGAGCTCACCCTGCACCACCCGCTGCCCGAACGAATCCTCGCCTACCGGTCCCTGGTCAAGCTCAAGAACACCTACGTCGACCCCCTGCCGGGCATGGTCAACCCGAGGACCGGACGAGTCCACACCAGCTTCTCCCAGACCACCGCCGCTACCGGCCGCCTCGCCTCGTCTGACCCCAACCTGCAGAACATCCCGATCCGAACCGACGAGGGTCGGCGCATCCGCCAGGCATTCGTCGCACCGCCGGGCCGGCTGCTGCTGTCCGCCGACTACTCGCAGATCGAGCTGAGGATCCTCGCCCATCTCGTGGGCGGGCGCGGCGGCTTCGCCGAGGCCTTCGCCCGCGGCGCCGACATCCACACCGAGACCGCCGCCGGCCTCCTCGGCAAGCGCCCCGAGGAGATCACCCGGGCCGAGCGCGGCATCGCCAAGGCGGTGAACTTCGGCATCGTCTACGGCCAGAGCGCCTTCGGGCTGGCGAGCCAGCAGAAGATCCCTCGCGAGGCAGCGGTCGAGTACATCCGCCGTTACAAGGAGCGGTTCCCCGAGATCGAGGAGTTCCGCCAGCGCACCCTCGAAGGGGCCAGGGCCACCGGCCACGTCGAGACCCTCCTCGGCCGCCGCCGCCCGGTACCCGACCTTCAAAGCGGCAACTTCGCCGCCCGCCAGGCGGCGGAGAGGGTGGCCATCAACACGCCGGTCCAGGGCTCGGCCGCCGACCTCGTCAAGCAGGCGATGCTCGCGGTGGACCGGCGCCTCGCCGCCGAGCACCCCGGCCAACTGCTCCTCCTCCAGGTCCACGACGAGCTCCTCCTCGAGGTCGACGAGACCCGAGCCGACGCGGTCGCCGCCATGGTCCGCTCGGAGATGATCGGCGCCATCGAGCTTTCCGTTCCCCTCATCGTCGATGTCGGCCGCGGCCGCACCTGGGACGAGGCGCACTGACGCGGGCCGCCGGCCGTCAGCTGTCGAAGGTTGAAGCGATTCGTCGGCGGCTTCCGCAGGGCCGTCACTACTCAGAGCCTGTGAAGAATTCGGCTTCTGCGGTCTTCACAACATCCTTAAACAATTACTTTTCAATGATTTGTGAACAAGTCTGTTTGCTCAGGGCCGGTTCTTTCACAGGCTCTCAGAAGCCCCAGCCGACGCCACCGGTCACCACCCAGCGGTCGCCGTGGTCCGCGTCGGACACCCGGCCGAACACGCCGAGCTTGAGCGCGACCCGAGCGATCGAAAGCTGAGCCTCGATACCGGCGAGGGTCTGGGTTTCGGGATCGAGAGGCGAACCCCCCCACGTGCGCAGCACAGCGGCCTCGATGCCGACGGCCAGGTAAGCAGCTGTCACGAAGCGATCTCCCGAGCCGGTGTCGCCGACGATCGACCCGTAGCCGACGCTCAGCTGACCGCCGGTCGTGCCCAGGTCTGCCTGCAGGTACGGCCCGGTGAGGAGACAAACCTCGCGGCAGTCGTCGGTCCGCCGCGGGTGGGCGAAGATGGCGCCGATCGAGCCGGACAGACCTTTGGGGCGGTCGACCGAAAGCGACACCAGACCGACCACCCGCAGTGGACGGTCGAGCTCCAGTTCGAGCAGCGCCCGGCGGAGCTCGTCGCCGCGGTCCTCCCGGTCCGAGCCGTCCCCAGGGTCGATGAGGGCAGCCTTCCCGGCCGACGACGACCGGGCGGGGAGCTCCTGCTCGGTGCAATTGGCGAGCAGACCGAAGACCTCGGGATCCTTCACCTTCCCCTCGGCGACGAGATCCTGGAACACCACCTCCGTCGGGGTGACCCGGTCGGCCGCCTGATAGCGCGCGAGATGCTCACGGACTGCGGCCTCGGGCTGACGCTGTACAACCAGACTCAGGACTACGTCGTCGACAGGCTGGTGCTCGCTCTGCCTGGTATCGACCCCGCCGTCGCCGCCAACCTGCCGGTCGACAACCGCACCGACAGCTTTCACCTCAAGCTCGACTGGTGGGCGCTGCCCTTCCTCAACCTCTACGCCATCGGCGGCCGCATCGAAACCTCCACCACGGTCCGTACCGGCGACCTCGATCTCGGCCTGCCGATTCGCCTCAACGACCTCAAGATCGACAACGACGGCTGGGTCTACGGCGGCGGCGTGACGATCGCCGCCGGCGGCCACCGCTGGTTCACGGCGGTGTCAACCACCTTCACCAGGGCCGATCTCGAGGTCACCGACTGCTCGAACGGCATATTCAGCAAGTCGACCGAC
>CAZKKP010000102.1:6056-10148 GCA_964553295.1 uncultured Thermoanaerobaculia bacterium
CCGATCTCGAGGTCACCGACGGTTCGGTCGAGGCGTGGGTGGTGACTCCCAAGCTCGGGCTCGTCGTCGAAGCCCATAGGAGCACCTGAGCACATCGACCCAGACCCCATGGAATCACGGGCTCCCCACCATGATGGCGACCGCCAGCAGCACCCACCATGGTAGTCCCTCAGGGTTGGTGCAAGGGCTCCTCGCCTGTCATCCTGAAAACGACGATCGGCGCCCTGGGAGCGACGAAGACGCGCTCTGCCCAATGCCACATCTGGAACCTCTGGCCAGCCGACAATTGCTGGTCGTCGGAGTACTCCAGGTAGAAGTGGCTCACCTTGTACCGCTCGGCAAGCCGCACCACTTCGCCACCGTCCGACGAGCTCAGCATCGTCTCGAGGTCGCGGGATCGCTGCAGGGCGTCGGAAGTGGGGTTCATGTGGCCCACTGGTACTGCAACGCTCTTCCGGCCAGCCAGACCGGATACCACCAGATGGCCGAGCAACGGTCGGCAGGCGATCACGTCCCCGGGAAGGGTCGACGAGCGAAGCCAGTCGATAGCCTCCCTTCGCCCCTCGACCACCCGTTCGACATCGACGAGATACGCCTGCGCCAGGGGGATGAAGGGTAGCGCCGGCGCGAGGGTGGCAACGAATCCGCCCCCAATCCAAAGGACCAGTGCCATCTGGCGGTCCGCCGGCCAGCGCAAGCGACCCGCCACACGCTCCCCAAACTTGACCAGGCCGATCGCTGCCAGAACACCGGTACAGACCTGAGTGTGCCACTGAAACTCGTGAGGCACCATCCACGGCACCTCAACCCCGAGACCCGAACCGATATAGCCGGCGATCTGGCCCGTGCAGGCGACCACGAAGCTCCCGACAACCCAACCCCAGCGCACCGGGTCCCGAAGGGCCACCCACAACCCGACCGCTGCCAGCGGCAGGAGCAGTGGAACATGCAGTTGGAGAGCGTAGTCGAGGTTCCAGATCTCTGCCGCCGCATATCGCACTGGGGCCGGGTTGACCACGTCCAGCCGCGCCAGGTACATCAGCAACGGCGCAGCCACGAGGAACGAGAGGCCGGCGACCAGCAGGGTACTGACCGCCACTCCTCGGCTCTGCACCCGCGCCGCCTTCCCACCGAAACACGTAACCAGCAAGCCCTGCCCACCGACTCCGGCTGCGGCGACCAGGGCACACACGGGATGCACCCAGAAGGTGACACCGAGGGCCACGGCGCTGGTCAATACAAGCGAGGCGGGGGGGCGACCACGGCTGCCGATTCTGCGGAGAGTCCACTGCCACAGGAGGAGGCTGGCCAGACCCGGGACAACGCCCTGGATGCTCGGTATCGGGGCGACGAGGTGGGTAAGCCACCACAATGAGCCAAGCCACACCATGAGAATGGAGAGCGATGCCGTTCTCGGACCAGCCGAAACACCCACCAGCGCCATCAAGAGGACCGGAATCCACACATTCCACCAGATCGGGCTTGTCCGGCAGGCGGTGATCGGATCGACTCCGAACACCGCCGATACGGCCGCGAGCACAACTGGTCCGCCAGGTGCATACCAGAATGGGTGATCTGCCAGCACCGGATCGCCGGCAATCCTCCCGGCGCGGATGTTCTCAGCCCATGCGAGGTCCCGAAAAGAGTCAAAGGTCACACTTGTCAGTTTGTTCGTCTGAACGAAGATTACGCCGCCCGCCAGGATCCCACACGTCAGGAGCAGCACCGCCTTACGATGACGCTCCTTCGACAGCAGTGCGCCGGACATTTCCAGAGACCCAGACCCGGTTCTCGTCACAGCTCACCCCATCGCGTGCCATTCCAGCAAACGACCTCCCGAGTCATTTCGAATCCGCGCGAGCATGGCATGCCGCCGGCGCCGCGTCCGGCGTCCTTGCGCGACCGCCGCACGGGATCGGCACAGAAACCGTCACGGCCGGCCCAGGCTCGCGAGGAGTTCGTCGACCATGGCGAATGTGAGGCCCCAGATCACCCGGCCGCGGAAGCGGAAGCAGGGTAGAGGGACGACTGCGTCACCGTGACGCCAGTCGACGGTAGAGAGGTTGTTGCGGTCGGAGAGGAAGTCCAGGGGCACCCAGAGCGTCTCGGCGACCTCGTGGTTCGGTGCGAGGGAGGCGGCGCCGCCGATCTCGAACACGAAGGGAGCGATCACCAGGCCCATCGGTCGACCGCGGCCGACGGCGGCGACGTCGGACATCCGCGCCAGCAGGCGACCTTCCCGGCCGAGGTCGAGCCCGACCTCCTCGAAGGTCTCGCGCAGAGCGGCCCGCAGGGGCTCGCCGTCCTCCGGCTCGACCCGGCCGCCCGGGAAGGCCATGTGCCCCGACCACGGGTCGGCGGGATCGTCGGCCCGCCGGATGAAGAGCAGCTCGACCCCCGTCTCGGCCTGGCGCAGCACCGCGGCGACCGCCGCCCAGCGCCGCCCAGCAGGCTCGGGCAGACGCTGGCCGCAATAGCTGGACAGCGCGGCGCGGATCGCGGCAAGCGACGTCACGCCCCGCATTGTGGCAGAGTTAGACTCAGGTGATGGAGATTCCCGACGGCGTCCGCGGGTGACGGACCTCCTGCCCGTCTCAGCCATCGGGTCTCGGCCTTGAGCCCTTCTCCCGCCGCGGCGGCACCGGGTCGAAGCCGCCGGGATGGAAGGGCTGGCACTTGAGGATGCGCACGAAGGCGAGCCACAGACCGTAGAGCCCGTGGGTCTCGACGGCCTCGGCGGCGTACACCGAGCAGGTCGGCTCGAACCGGCAGGCCGGCGGCAGCCAGGGCGAGATGTACCGCTTGTAACCGCGGATGGGCAGCGCGACCCAACGCCAGAATCGGCTCATGCCAGCCCGAGCACCTCGGCGTCGCGGTCGGACAGCACTCCGCCGTCGCAGCGTTGCCGGACCGTGCCGTCGCGCTTCCAGGAGCGCTCGCAGCGGGGCTCGGCGCGCAGGTCGACGACCTCCACCGCCGGGGACTCCGCTGGAAGCAGGCTGAACCGGCTGACGCCGCAGAGATCCGCCAGCTCGGGCAGGAACGGCGCCAGCGCCGAGGCCTCGTCAGCCGGGAGCTTCACCACCACTCCGGCGTCCAGCGGGTTGGCGATCCCCAGGCTCTCCTTGGCCCGCTCGAGCTCGCGCAG
This sequence comes from uncultured Thermoanaerobaculia bacterium, assembly GCA_964553295.1. Taxonomy (GTDB): domain Bacteria; phylum Acidobacteriota; class Thermoanaerobaculia; order Thermoanaerobaculales; family Sulfomarinibacteraceae; genus CAZKKP01. The sequence goes on from CAZKKP010000102.1 coordinate 9,205, forward strand.
GGCCTGGGAGCGCAGCTCGATGGCGCGCTCCCAACCCTCGTCGACGGCCACGGTCGGCGCCTCGGGCAGCAGCTCGACGTGAACAGAAAGATCGGACTCGAAGCCTTCACCGTGCAGCGCCAGCCAGGCCTCGTCGGCGGTGTGGACGAGAATCGGCGCCATCATCCGGATCAGACCGTGGGCGATGTCATGGAGCACCGTCTGGGCACGGCGCCGGCGCTCGCCGGCGGCGGCGTCGCAGTACAGGCGGTCCTTCAGCGCGGCCAGGTAGACCGCCGACAGGTCGTCGTTGCAGAAGGTGAAGAGCGCTTCGCGGACCCTCTTGAACTGATAGCGGAGGTAGCCCTCGCGGACCGTCGCGACGAGCTCGGCGTAGCGCGCCATGGCCCACGCGTCGAGGGTCGCGCCGTCGTCCGGCCCCAGCTCCCGGCGGCCGCCGACCGGGTCGAAGTCGGCCAGGTTGCCGAGGAGGAAGCGGATCGTGTTCCGCACCTTGCGGTACTCCTCCGAGGCGACCTTGAAGAACTCCCAGTCGACCTTGATGTCGTTGACGTAGGCCAGCGACGCCGTCCACCAGCGGGCGACGTCGGCGCCGTGCTCCTTCAGCAGGTCGTCCACCTCGATCGCGTTGCCCAGGCTCTTGGACATCTTCTGACCGCTGCCGGTGACCATGAAACCGTGCGTCAGGACGGTCCGGAACGGCGGCTGTCCGGCCGAGCCGAGGGCCGGCAGCAGCGACAGCTGGAACCAGCCGCGGTGCTGGTCGGATCCCTCGAGGTAGAGATCGGCCGGGAAACCAATGCCCCGCTCCCGCAGCACGCCGTTCCAGGACGAGCCCGACTCGAACCAGACGTCGAAGATGTCGCTCCCCTTCCCGAGCCCTGCCAGACCCGCCCGACCGGCGGCGCCCAGCGGCGCCGGAGCGGCCTCGTCGCCGCCCCGGC
>CAZKKP010000103.1:0-1449 GCA_964553295.1 uncultured Thermoanaerobaculia bacterium
TCGGTCTCGGCGACCGCGGCGGCGAGGGCCGCCGCCACCGCCGCGAGGTCGTTGGCGTCCGCGACCCGCACGACGTGCCAGCCGAGACTCTCGAACCGACGGTCCACATCCTCGGAGAAGCTCAGGTCGGTGGCGCCCTCGATGGTGATCCGGTTGTCGTCCCAGATCCAGGTCAGCTTGCCCAGGCCGAGGTGGCCGGCCAGTGATGCCGCCTCGTACGCCACGCCCTCCATGAGGTCGCCGTCCGAGCACATCACCCAGGTGCGGTGGTCGACGATCTCGTGGCCGGGTCGGTTGAAGCGGGCCGCCATGTGGGCCTCGGCCAGCGCCATCCCGACCGAGGCGCCGCAGCCCTGACCGAGGGGTCCGGTAGTGATCTCGACCCCCGGGGTGTGGCCGTGCTCGGGGTGCCCGGGGGTGCGCGAGCCCCACTGGCGGAAGCTCTCGAGCTCGTCCAGCCCGAGATCGTAGCCGGTCAGGTGGAGCACGCTGTACAGCAGCATCGAGGCGTGACCGCAGGACAGGACGAAGCGGTCACGGTCGACCCAGGCGGGGTGCTCCGGGCTATGGGCGAGCTTCCGGCAGAACAGCACGTAGGCGACCGGCGCCAGGGCCATCGGGGTCCCGGGATGGCCGCTCGCCGCTCGCTCGACGGCATCCATGGACAGCGTCCTGATGGTGTCGACGGCGAGCGCGTCGACGGAGTCGAATCGGTCGGCCACGATGACCTCCTGGGTGAGCCTTGGCGTCGGCCGGCGACAGCCTACCACCACCAGCGCCGGGTCGGGATCGTCGAGGAGCGACGCGCCGGGGACTCACCGAGGCGTCGCCTCAGCGGCGGCGCAGCTCGTACAGGACCTGCTTGGCGACCGCCTTGAGCGTCTCGAAGACGCCCATGCCCTGGGTCGCGACCGCCTCGAAGGTCGGCTCGCCCTTGATGTTGAGCTGCCGGTACAGGTCGTCGACCGCGACCGCGCTCGGCAGGTCGCGCTTGTTCAGCTGGAGCACGTAGGGGATCGACTTCAGGTCGAAGCCATTCTCCCGCAGGTTGTCGTCGAGGTTGCGCAGCGACTCGACGTTGGCGTCCATCCGCGCCTCCTGCGAGTCGGCGACGAACACCACCCCGTCGACCCCCTTGAGGATGAGCTTGCGGCTGGCGTCGTAGAACACCTGGCCGGGCACGGTGTACAGGTGGAAGCGCGTCTTGAAGCCGCGCACCGAGCCGAGGTCCAGGGGCAAGAAGTCGAAGAACAGCGTGCGGTCGGTCTCGGTGGCCAGCGAGATCAGCTTGCCCTTCTGCTGCGGGTTCGACTTCTCGTAGATGTACTGGAGGTTGGTCGTCTTGCCGCACAGACCGGGACCGTAGTAGACGATCTTGACGTTGATCTCGCGGGCGGCGTAGTTGATGAAGCTCATTCGGAGAACAGCGCGTCGATGTCGTCGTCGGTG
>CAZKKP010000103.1:1459-7338 GCA_964553295.1 uncultured Thermoanaerobaculia bacterium
GAGGCGATCTCCGCCGCCCCGATCTGCTGCGCCTTGGTCTCCATGTCGACGAGCACGCGCTCGATGTCGCCGGAGGCCTTGCGCACCCGCAGGCGGACCAGCCCGAGCGACGAGCGCTCGTCGAAGATGACCACCAGGATCAGCCGCTGACCGACGATCGAGATGTGGATGTTGTCCTTGCGACCCTCGTGGAAGAGGATCGAGAACTCCTTCTCGCCGATCAGCTTCGCGAGCCCGTCGGTGGCCGCGACGTTGCCCGCGGTCAGCGAGGCCAGCGAGGTGGTGTCGACCTGGTCGATCTCCCCGGCGCCGGCGATCTGCTGGCCGTTCTTATCCACCAGGAAGACGATCTTGGCGCTCGCGTCGACCCGCAGCCGCTGCAGCAGGTGTTGGATGCGCTCGAACTCCTCTTCGTACATGACGAGGTTCGAATCCACGGCCGGACACCCCCGTAAAGAGACGTTCTAGCACACCACATGACGGCAGGCAAGCGATTTGCGGGCAGCACCCCGGGATCAGCGCTCCGCGTCGCCGGCCGTCACGGCAGGGTGCGCCGACGCTGCAGCGCCTGGCCGAGGGTGACACGGTCCACCGCGGCGAGCTCGCCGCCGATCGGAATGCCGGAGGCTGGCCGGCTGACGGCCACGGCGAGAGGCTCGAGGCGCCGCGCCAGGTACAACGCCGTGGTCTCGCCTTCCACCGTCGGGTTGGTCGCCAGGATGACCTCCTTCACCCCGCCGTCCCGGCAGCGCTCGAGCAACGCCGCGATCGTCAGGTCGTCGGGACCGACCCCGTGCAACGGCGACAGGTGGCCGAGCAGGGCGTGGTACAGGCCACGGTACTCGCCGGTCGCCTCGACCGCCCAGGCCGCTGTCGGCGTCTCGACGACCAGCACCGTGGCCCGGTCGCGGGTCGGGTCGGTGCACACCGGGCACGGGTCCTGCTCGGTGAGCAGCGAGCACACCGAGCACAGCCGCACCCTGTCGCGCAGCTCGGCCAGGGTCGCGGCCAGCTGGGCGACCTCCTCCGGTGCGGTGGTCAGGAGGTGCTCGGCCAGCCCCTTGGCGGTGCGCGCGCCGACTCCCGGCAGCCGCTCGAGACAGCGCAGCAGGTCGCGGACCACCGGCGGTCTCAACTCCACGGCGCCGTCATCCTTGCACCCCCGTTGCCGATTGCTGACCTCATGACACGGTGCGGTCAGGACGGACCTCGACCAGCTCGCCGCCGAGCACCCTCAACGCCGACTGCACCGCCGGGTCGGCCAGGGCCTCGGCGCCGAGGTCGACCGCGGCTTCCGCCGGGGCGCCCGCGCGCTCGACTTGAGCCGCCCCAACCGCCGCTGCGAGCCGCGGACTGTCGTCCCACAGCTCCGCCGCGATCGCGGCGGCAGGACCCGACGCGCCGGGCGAGCCGACGCCACTGGCGTCGCTCCCCGGCCGGCTGCGACCCGAGCCGCCGGTCGGCGCCGGAGGCGCCGCCTCGCCGTCGAGCAACGCCTCGACCTGGCGCACCGCCGGCCAGCGCGCCAGGCGCAGCAGCGCCACCTCGAGGGCCAGCTCGCGGCGCGCGGCGTCGCGCAGCAGGCCCTCCGGGTCAGCGCCGGCGAGCCGATCTGCCGGGCGAGGCCGAGCATCCGTTCGCGCTGCTCGGCGACCAGGTCGGCCTCGAGCTCGGGGTCGACCGCCAGGTGGAGCAGGCTCTTCAGCAGCCGGCCGGTCTCGTGGTAGAGCACCGAGGGGTCCCGGCCGGCGGTGAGCTCGGATCGCAGGAGCCCGAGCATCGCCGCCCCGTCGCCGGCCACCGCGGCCCGCACCAGCTCCTCGAGGCGTTCGAGCCGGGGCACCCCGAGGACCTCGGCCACCGCCGCCTCGTCGACCCGGTCCGACGCGAAGGCGCGCAGCTGGTCGAGCAGCGACAGCGCGTCGCGCACGCTGCCGCGGGCGCTGCGCGCGATCACCCCGGCCGCCGCCGGCGCGAGCTGGAAACCCTCCCGCTCGGCGATCCGACCGAGGTGGGCCGCGATCAGGTCGGCGGCCAGCGGCCTGAACTCGAGCTGCTGACAGCGGGACAGGATGGTCGCCGGCACCTTGTGCCTCTCGGTCGTGGCGAGCACCCACAGGATGTAGGGCGGCGGCTCCTCGACGGTCTTGAGCAGCGCGTTGAACGCCGCCCTGGACAGCATGTGGACCTCGTCGACGATGAGCACCCGGTAGCGGTCGCGCACCGGCCGGTAGCGGAGCAGCTCCTGGAGGTCGCGGACGTCGTCCACCCCGGTGTGCGTGGCGGCGTCGAGCTCGACCACGTCGAGGCTGGCGCCGGCGGCCACCTCGAGGCAGGACGGGCAGGCGCCGCACGGCCGGGGCGTCGGACCCTCGACACAGTTGACCGCCTTGGCGAGCAACCGCGCCGCCGTCGTCTTGCCGACGCCGCGCAGCCCGGTGAACAGGTAGGCGTGGCCGAGGGTGCCACCGGCCAGCGCGTTGCACAAAGTGGTGACCACCGCCTCCTGGCCGAGGAGGTCGTCGAACTTCTGCGGCCGCCACGCCCGCGCCAGCACCTGGTAGGTCATCGGCGCATGATACCTCGCTCGTCGCACCGCGCGGGCCTGCCCGCAAGCGAACGCCGCCAACGCGAGATCGCCGCGGCCCGCTTGGCCCCGGACCCGGGAGGGGCAGCGGCGGCCCGGGTCGGGTCAACCCGGACTGCCGGCCGGCGTATCACCCCACGGCCGGTGGGCCGCCGATCACCTCCTCGGCAAGGAAGCGGTGGTATCGTGGGGGCGTCACTGGACCCGACCTCGTGCCCGAGAGGAGGCCTTCCGATGCGTTGCCGTCACACCCTGCTCGCCCTCGCGATCCTCGTGCTCGTCGCCCTGCCCGCCCAGGCCCTGATGCCGGGCACCGACCTGCTGGTCCCGGCCGCGGGACGTGGCGCCCCGTGGGGAACTGATCTGTTCGTCAACAACCCCGGCGACGCCACCGTCAGTATCACCGTCTACTGGCTGGTCCGTGGCGCCGGCAACCCCAACCCTATCTCCTTCGCCTTCTCCCTGGCGCCCGGCGAGACCGCCGTGCTCGACGACTTGATCCTCAACGACTTCGGCCTGGCCAGCGGCAACGGCGCCTTCCGGGTGGTGGCCTCGGGCGAGGTGCTGGTCAACTCGCGGATCTTCGCCACCGACGGCAGCGGCAACACCCTCGGCCAGGGCTTCGCCGGGATCCCGCTGGGCGCCGCCACCGCCGCCGGCGACACCGCGACCATCGTCGGCCTGTCGTCGAACGCCACCTTCCGGACCAACATCTACGCCACCGCCGGCCCGGACGGCGCGGTGATGACCCTCCGCCTGGTCGACCCGGCGGGCAACCAGCTCGCCAGCACACCGCTGACCCTGCGCGCCTGGGAGCCCTACCTGCGCAACATCACCCAGGCGCTCAACCCGGGCGTCTTCGACCACGGCACCCTGCTGGTGTCGGTGACCTCCGGCGCCGTCGTTGTCGGCGCGTCCAAGGTCGACAACGGCAGCACCGACCCGACCACCCTGGAGTCCTCGAGCCGCGGCGCCGTGACCTCGGCCGACGGCACCTACCAGTTTGCGATCTACGACAGCTTCAGCTTCGCCACCGGCGGCAACCTGGTGGTCGAGGACGGCGTCGTCACCGCGATCAACGGCACCTACACCAACTGGGACAAGCTGGCGGGCGGCGAGTCCTCGTGCACCACGATCTTCCTCTGGGGTCTCGGCCTGCCGAGCACCCCCCTGGCCGAATTCGCCGACGGGGTAGTCTTCCAGGACAGCTACCAGTCGACCGGCAGCGGCAGGATCACCTGGACGGTCCAGCTCACCGTCGACGACAACATGGCCCTGACCGGCACCGTCGACGCGGTCGGCTCGGACTTCCCGTCGTCCCCGGACGACCAGACCGGCTGTAACGGCGTCTTCCCGGCCCTCACCCTGCTCGGCGGCAAGCGCAACTGAACACCGGGAGCGAGCCCCGGCTCAGCCGTCCTCGAGGGCGGACAGGATGGCGACGAACTCGGCCGGGTCGGCGGCTGCGATGAGCTTCTCGAGCGCCTCCTGGGAGCGGGCGAGCCGGGCCAGGCGGGCGAGGCCGGCGAGATGGTCGGCGGTCGTCGTGGTGCCGCCGACCAGGCAGAACACCAGCCGCACCGGGCGCTGGTCGAGGGCCGGATAGGCGAGCCCTCCGGGATGGACCGATGCCGCCATCACGAGCCCGCCGAGGCCCGGGACCTGGGCGTGGGGCACCGCCACGCCGCCGCCGATGCCGGTCGACAGGACGGCCTCGCGCTCGGCCAGCCGGTCGAAGACCTGCTCGCGGTCGGCCACCAGGCCCGCGCCGTGCAGGCGCTCGGCGAAGAGCCGGAAGAGTTCGTCGCGGGAGCCCACCGGCGGGGCGATGAGCACGAGCTCCGGCCGCAGCTTGGGGGACAGGCGCATGCTCACTCTCCGGCCGCCGGCGACGGCACCGCGGAGAGTAGCGCGGGCGACCGCGCACCGGCAAGCGGGATCGGCGGCGGCCACGGGTCGAGGGTGCCGGCCGGCGTCCAGGGCCCACACCGGGCGATGCGGCCGAGAACGGCGGGCAGCACCCGCCACAGGCCGCGGTCCTTCAAGGCCCGCTCGGCGTAGGCCGAGCACGAGGGCCGGAAACGACACCCTCCGCCGACAGAGCGCAGCCACGGCCCCAGGGTTGCGCGGTGCAGCTCGACCACGGCAAGGCCGACCCGCGCGCCGAGCTGGCGGGCGGGGGGCCTGCGGGCGTCGAGGATGATTCCCGCCGCCACCAGGGCGGCGACAACCACGACTGCGACCCGGCGGCGCCGGGCGCCGCCGCGCGCGTCCCTCGAGATCTCAGAAACGATCGGCGAAGTCCGACAGCACCGGCAGCTTGAAGCGCTCGCCGTTGATGCCCTTGACGATGAGCATGACGTGCAGCACCAGGATGGCCAGGGCGACCAGCGGCGTGACCAGGCCGAACAGGCAGCCGAGACCGCCCGAGATCGCGCCGAGGACGATCATCACCACCTGGAGCACGACGAACAGGATGAACCAGGCGACGGTCAGCACCAGGCCGTGCTTGGCGTGCCACTGTACCTCGCGGTCGTCCTTCTCGACGAGCAGCGGGATCAGGGCGAGCAGGCCGAAGTACGACAGCACGATCATGATCGAGCGGTTCGGCGAGACCGTACCTTGGCCTGCCGAGGACCCCGCTGGGGGCGGCGTCGGCGCCTGGGGCGGCGGGGGCGGCGGGGGCGTTCCTCCGGGTCCAACGTTGTCGGGTGTCACTGGCACCTCCTTCAGGTGAACGGTCATGCGTGTGCGAGAGAGATTCTACCTCATCTCGCTGGAGGGCCGCTCGCCGGGCGGCGGGCGCCTGACCCCGGATCCTCTCGCGCCTTCCCGAGTCACCGGTGCTGACTCGCAGCTATCGCGTGTGCCGGCGAGACGCCGGCACTACAATGCACACTCGCCAGAAAGGGCCGGCTGCGGGGACGGGCGGGAAGGTCTCGGGATCCGGATGTCAACGGCGGATCGAGGTCGAATGCCGCCATCCCGGCGCCTCGGCCCTGCCCCCTCACTCCTCATCCCGCCCGCGGCCTGCCGCCTGATCCCGGAGGTCGCGCGCGGTCCAGGTGCGGGATCCGGGCCCGGGCGGCAGGCCCCTGACCCCGTGTGGGTGGGTGGCTGTGCCCCCTGATCCCTGTCCCCTGACCGGCGGTCGGGGGCCGCGCGAAGACCGTACCGGCGCGCGACTGAAAGGAGCGTGGCAGCGCGTACGGGTTCGCTTCGCGGGGCTGGGGGCAGGGGGGCCGCGCGAAGACCGTACCGGCGCGCGACTGAAAGGAGCGTGGCAGCGCGT